>NZ_JBEXGU010000192.1:0-17114 GCF_040607515.1 Streptosporangium sp. NPDC005286
GGAACAGCTGTTCCGGCGGTGCGGACGACGGGACACTCAGCGCACTCGCCGGCCCGCATCCCGGCGGGGACGACATCGTCGAACGAGCGCCCACCTGTGGCCGGGGGCCATCGGCGCGCCGTCGTCGTCGCACGGTTCAGCCCGCACCCCGAGCGGCAGCGGCGCATCCCGGAGGAGAGTGAGGAGACGCTGCCGTTGTCCCCGCCCGCCACCCGTCGCGCGTGTCTCCCGCAGTTCGTACCACCCGGGTATCGCAACCCGGTCCAGCGCCCCTCAGCGTCAGCAGATCTTGCCCGGCCTGGCCGCGGTGGCCGTCAGCAGATCCCGTACGAGACCGAGGTCGATCTTTTCCGGCTTACGGAAGCGCAGGCAGCCCTTGCCCATGTCCTGCCCGGCCAGGCGCTGCTCGAAGGCCTCGCGGACATCGCTGCGCAGGAGGTAGAAGGAGATGTACTGCTTCTGGCTTGCGAAGGCGATTTCAACGGCGCCATCCCGCTGGTACGCGGGCATTCCATACTCCATGACCTCGGTGAAGCCCTTGAGCTCCGTACGGCACAGTTCGCGTAGGTCGGTCAGGACCGCCCTGCGCTCGTCAGACACCTCGGCGAGGTAGCCGTCCACGCTTTCCGCATTGCTTCGCACCATACTCAGAGCGTACGAGGAGCTGAGCAGACCGAGAGCCACCCACGGTTTCACCGCGGCTGAGATCAACCATCCGCGCCCGTGGCGACGTGCATGACAGCCGGCCGTCGGTCCGGGGCACCGACTCGGGCGAAGTGGTCAGGCGGGTGGAGCAAGTAGCCACATCCTCCCGTTCGTCGTAAATAAGATCCTCGCATGACACCATTCGCGGCCCCAGATGTGCGGTTCGGAGCGTCAAGGAGGGACCGGTGGCGTTACCTGATATTCATCGGCCCGATAACCGTGACCTCCGTTCTGACGATCCTTGCCGCGGTTCCTCCAGGCGGCAGCTTCATGTTGGCCCTGGTGGCCGCCCCCCTGTGGTTGTGGTCCCTGTGTGCCTGGGTGGCGGTTCTCGCCATCGGCGAACTCAGGCGCGACCTGATACTGGTTCTTGCTCCCCCGTTCATCGGAGCACTCGCTCTCGTCCTCGCCTACTCCGATATTCCAATGCGGACGGCCTTCCTGGTCTCGGAGTCCGCTCTCGTGGAGTACGCGGACTCCTTACCCGAGGGCGAGAAGTGGACAGGGGCGAAGGAGCGCGTCGGCCTTTTCACCATCGATGGCGCGCAACGCCGGCAAGGCGTCACCCATCTCTTCACCACGGGTGGCGGGATACTCGAAAAGTGCGGGTTCGCATACGTCTCCGATGGAAACCTGAAGGACCTCGACGCCTCCACGGTCAACCACATAACCGGCGACTGGTATGCCACCTGCACCGATTTCGACTGACATCACAGAGGGCAGGTTTCCTGCTGAACCGTTCCCGGCAGGCACCGATGCGTGGGCACCGGCCCCGGACCACGACAGAAATCAGACCGCTCACCGCACCCAGACCTCCGCCTGTGAGAGGTATGACCCTTTTTGCGCCGGACTGGCTTTCCGGCCCTGGCGACATCACATACCCTCAAAAATCCATATCTGACCAGGAGTCACCGTGCCGGCCTACGCGGGAAGCGACCCCATCCTCCCCGAAACACCCGAACTGATCATGATCGGTGTCGTCGCCCTCGGAGTTCTCTTCGCCGCCGTGGCCGTCGCCATTCTGATCCTCGTCCTGCTGATCAAACTGCTCCGCGACTCTTGATGCCTTCGGCGGGAGCCTCGGCTGCAGGGCGATTTCAGTGCCAAAAGCCGACGGCCCAGAATCGGCGATCAGGGAGCGTGGCCGTCGGCGGGAAGCCGGTCGGGGTGCCAGGGCATCCACTTTCGCTCGACCTCCGCCTCCAGGTCGACCCCGTGATGTCGTGCCATGACCAGGAGCTGCGACAGGACGTCCGCGAGCTCGGACCGGAAGCCCAGCTCCAACTCGTCGGCGGAGTGCCCCTTGTCCCTGGCCTGGCCGGAGCGCATCAGGAACGCCTGCGTCAACTCGCCGACCTCCTCCTGGAGCTTCAGCAGGAACCAGGTGTCGTCCCGGGTGATCCCGTGCCTGCGCGCATAGGTGCTCGACACCGCCTCGACCTCGTCCGTGAGCCGCCTCAGATCCATGCCGGGAGTGTAGGAGGCAGGTCCGACAACCGCTCTCCGGCGAACCCGTCGCGGTCTCATTCCGGATGACGACCGCCACCATCCCGCAAATCCACAAATATCAGCTAAATGCCGTAGAAAACCTCAAGGCCCCAGAGCCCCGGTGAATTCTTCGCGGCGGATCGGTGCCGAACCGCCGCCCGCGTGGCGCGCGGCATTTACCGCCCGGCCCTCCACCACTGAATTAAGGTGACATCGCCCGCATCACGTGATCAACCCGTGACAGGGGGCGATCTTCCCCTCAGGCCCTGAAAGCCAAGGTCGAGGAGGGATTCATGTCCCGCGGACACGCCGTCGCCACGGGATGCGTTCTGCCGGTCAACACGCCATAGCCCGCCCACGTCTCTGTCGCCGGAACGGTGCCGAGGCACCATGACATCGCGGAAAAGGTGACGCGCTCGATGATCTTCATTGCCGGACGGCACACCATCGGGAGCCGGAAAGCCGTGCGCCGGTGACCGCGGCGATCCTGGCCGTGCTCACCGCCGCCTGCAACGCCCTCTCCTCGGTGCTGCAGCGGCAGGCGGCGCGAACCGCACCGCAGAGCCGTGTGTTCAAGCTGGCGCTGATCGGATACCTGATCCGGCAACCCTCATGGCTGGGCGGCATGGGTGCGCTGATCGGGGGCTTCCTGCTGCAGGCGGCCGCGCTGAACTTCGGCGCCCTCGCTCTCGTACAGCCCATTCTCGTCACCGAGCTGCCCTTCACGATGATCCTCGTCTCGCTCATCCTGCACGTCCATCTGGACCGGGGGTCATGGCTGGCCATCGGCATCCTGACCATCGGGCTGGCCGTCTTCCTCATCTCCGCCGATCCGGGACAGAGCGGGACCCGGTCCCCGACCATGGACCTCTGGCTGATCACCGTGGTCGTGACGGTCGGCGTCGCCGCCGGTCTGATCGCGATGGCGAAGATCCGCAGCGGCCCGTCCCGTGGTGCCCTGCTCGGGATCACCTCCGCTCTGGGATTCGCCTTCACCGCCGCGCTGATAAAGGAGAACACCGAGATCTTCGCCGCGGAGGACGCCGCCGTACTGACCAGCTGGTCGCTGTACGCCATGATCGCGGCCGGCCTGTTCAGCGTCTTCGTGCTGCAGAGCGCGCTGAGCAGCGCGTCCCTGGTGGTCGTGCAGCCGACGCTCAACATCGCCGACCCCGTCGTCAGCATCATGTACGGCGTCGCGCTGTTCGGCGAGAACATCCGGCTTGGCTGGTGGGTCGTCCCGGAACTCGTCGGGGTGGGGTTGATCTTCTACGGCAGTGTCCGGCTGAGCCGGTCGCCGCTCGTCGGGTAGGGGCCTCGCGAAGGTGAGGAAGGACTCCGCGGGCGCGGCGTCGAACAGGGCGGCTCCCCTGGCGATCCGCCGCGCCCGTTCCGCCCCGCACCCGAGGCGATCCAGCGCGGTGAGCAGCTCCCCGGCGTCACCCGCGTACACGCTCAGCCCGGCCCGCGCCATGGCCCGCGCGCCGTCCCTGCCGTGGCCGGGAATCGGCCGGTAGGAGATGACCGGCACTCCGGCGGCCATCGCCTCCCGGCAGGTCAGGCCCGCCGCGTTGTCCACCAGCGCGTACGCGGCGGCCATCAGGTCCGGCATGTCGTCGCACCAGCCGAGGGCGACACCGGTGTGCCGCAGCAGGTGGCGCAGCTCGCGGTTGTGCCCGCAGAGGACGACGGGCAGGTACCGTCCCGAGCGCGCCAGAACGCGAGCCGTCTCCTCGACTCCGCCCACCCCCCACGCGCCGGCCGAGACGAGGACCAGCCGCTCCCCGGCGCGGGCACCGATCCGGGCACGCACCTGCGCCGCGGCGGCCGCCGGCCGCCGGAACTCCGGGCGTACCAGGGGCGCGTGACAGAACGCCGGGCGGCCGGTCGCGGCGTGAACGGCGCGCGCGGTCGCCTGATCCGAGCACAGGTACCGGTCGTTGCCCGGATGCAACCAGAGCCGATGCGCCGCGAAGTCGGTCAGCAGGACGGTACTGGGAACCGGCAGGCGGCCATGTAGCCTCAGGTGGCCGACCGCCTGCGCGGCCAGGTGGAAGGTCGAGACGACCTCGGCCGGCATCCGGCGGCGGATGAGCCCACGCAGCCGTGCCGCGGCCATTATCGTCAGCGGCGAGGTCGGCGGCGCCCGGTCCGGCACGAAGAAGACCCGGTAGATCAGCGCGTACAGCCAGGGCGCGGAGCGCATCATCCAGCCGTACCAACCGCGCAGCGCCACTCCCAGCCGGAACGGCAGCAGCTTCAGGATATCGACGATCTCCGCTTCGACGCCCTCGGCGGCGAGCCGCCTGGCCAGTTCCACCGCGACCGCGTCGTGCCCGGCCCCCATACCGGCACTGACGATCAGCACCGTGCGTCGCGTTGGCATCACGGCCCCCGTGACCCAGACTTGACACGGTGAACCGTGCCGCGTTGGCCCTCGCCGGTCTGGCCATTCTGCACGTGGGGCCCGCGGCGACCTGGCTGCCCTCCGTGCGCCGGCTGCTGCCCGGCCTCGCCGGGGTGGGCCTCGCCGACCATGTCGCGCTGACCTTCGACGACGGGCCCGACCCGCGATCCACACCGCGTTTCCTCGCGGAGCTGGAGCGGCTCGGATGCCGGGCCACCTTCTTCGTCCTCGGCGAGATGCTCCAACGTCACCCCGCGCTGGGCCGCCGCATCGTCGCGGAGGGCCATGAGATCGCGGTGCACGGCTGGTCGCACGAGAACGCCCTGACGACCCGCCCCGGCCGGATGGCGGCCGAGACGCACAGGGCGGCCGATCTGGTCGCCGCCGTCACCGGCGTCGATCCCACGTGGTACCGGCCGCCCTACGGCGTCCTCAGCGCCGAGACACTGCTCGCCGCCCGTCTGCGGGGACTGCGTCCCGTCCTGTGGACCGCGTGGGGCAGGGACTGGACACGCTCGGCGAGCCCGGCCTCGGTGCTGGCCACGCTGGCATCCGGCCTGCGGGGCGGGGCGACGCTCCTGCTGCACGACTCCGACCACACCTCGGCCCCCGGCTCCTGGCGGTCGGGGCTCGGTGCCCTGCCCGAACTGGTGAACCGCTGCCGCGCCGCGGGTCTGCGGGTCGGACCGCTCCGGGACCACGGCGTCTCCGGCGGCCGCACGACCCTTCATGACGTTCGTGAGATCACCGCTCCTCGAAAAAACCTGCCGCAAAAGCCGTACCGCTTTTTGTGACGGCTTTTACCCCAACCCGATCCGGCTCACCTCCCGGCAAAATAACAACCATTTTTCCAAAGGCAGAGATATAACGCGATACTAAATATTTTCCCAGCTCCCACCGATAAAAACCAGCAGATCGTTCATCCGCGTTTATAACAGCCCGTCGGGGACAACCTCAATTTATGAATTGGAGGGGAGCCGATACGCGGAGCGTCATGCTCAAAGCGCGCAGGGAGAACTTCCCGGTCGCCTCATGTTTACTGCCGCGTACCCATCGCCGCCACCTCCTCGCGGTGTACGGCTTCGCACGGACCGTCGACGACATCGGGGACGAGGCGCAGAGCGAGGATCCGCTCCGGCTGCTCGACACCGTCGACGACGACCTCGCCCGCCTGTACGCCGGTCGGGCTCCCCGCCTGCCGGTCATCCGCGCGCTCGCGGGTACCGTCGAGACCTGCTCCGTCCCGGCCGAGCCCTTTCACCGGCTGATCGAGGCCAACCGGCGCGACCAGACGGTCAGCCGGTACGACACCTTCGACGACCTGCTCTCCTACTGCGAGCTGTCCGCGAACCCCGTCGGGCACATCGTGCTGCACGTGTTCGACATGGCCACCCCCTCCCGCCTGGCCCTGTCCGACCGCGTGTGCACGGCGCTGCAGATCATCGAGCACTGCCAGGACGTCGGGGAGGACCACGCCCGAGGCCGCGTCTACCTGCCAGGGGAGGATCTGCGCCGGTTCGGCTGCGACGAGGACGATCTCGCCGCGGCCACCGCCTCGGCGCGGTTGCGCGATGTCGTCGCGCTCCAGACGCGGCGGGCCGATCGGCTGCTCGACGAGGGGGACCGGCTCGCCCGATCGGCGACGGGGTTCGCCCGCCTCGCCATCGCGGGCTACATCGCGGGCGGCCGGGCCACCAGCGCGGCACTGACCCAGGCCGGTTACGACGTTCTCGGCCGCGCCGTACGCCCGCGCGGCGCGCGGTTCCTGACGACCTGGCTGCGGATCCTCACAAGCAGGGGGTACGACCGTGGACACCGCTGACGCCTACCGGCACTGCGAACAGATCGTCCGCGGTCAGGCGCGGAACTTCTCCTACGGTCTCCGGCTGCTGCCGACTCCCAAGCGCCGCGCGCTCAGCGCGGTCTACGCGTTCGCCCGCCGGATCGACGACATCGCCGACGGAGACGGCCCCGACGGGCAGCGCCTGACCGAGCTGGCCGCCGCGCGCGCCGCACTCGGCACGGCACGGCCCGACCCCGAGGACCCGGTGCTGGTCGCGCTGCACGACACCGCCCTCCGCTACCCACTGCCGCTGTCGGCGTTCGAGGAGCTGATCGACGGTTGCGCCGCGGACGTACGCGGGGAGACCTACGAGCACTTCGACGAGCTGCTCTCCTACTGCCGATGCGTCGCCGGGTCGATCGGGCGGCTCTCCCTCGGAGTCTTCGGCACCGCGGGCACCGGAGACGGCAAGAACGACGGCAGGGACGCGGCGAGGGTGGCGCACCTGGCGGACGCGCTGGGAGTGGCCCTGCAGATCACGAACATCCTGCGGGACGTGCGCGAGGACCGGCTGGCCGGGCGGACCTACCTCCCCGCCGAGGACCTCCGGCGATTCGGATGCACCCTGAACATCGACTCCTCCGGCAGGTTCACCGACCCTCCCGACCGGCTCGCCGCGCTGATGCGGTTCGAGGCCGACCGGGCGCGCGACTGGTTCGACGACGGCATGCGCCTGCTGACCGCACTCGACGTGCGCAGCGCGGCGTGCACCGCGGCGATGGCCGGCATCTACCGGTGCCTGCTCGGCCGCATCGCCGCGGATCCCGCCGAGGCACTGGCCTCGCGGCTGTCACTGCCTCCGTGGCAGAAGGCGATGGTGGCGGCGCGCGCCCTGGCGGGGGCCGCCCGATGAACGGCGCTCCGGTCGCGATCGTCGGCGGCGGGCTGGCGGGCATCGCCGCCGCCGTCGCGCTCGGGGAGGCCGGTCACCGCGTGACCCTGTACGAGGCCCGGCCGAGGCTGGGCGGCGCCACCCACTCCTTCGTCAGGAACGGGCTGAGCGTCGACAACGGCCAGCACGTGTTCCTCCGCTGCTGCACGGCCTACCGCGGCCTGCTCGACCGGCTCGGCGTCGCCGGGCACGTACACCTGCAGGACCGGTTCGACGTACGGGTGCTCACCCCCGCGGGGCGGTACGGGCGGCTGAGACGCGGGATGCTGCCGGGACCGTTCCACCTGCTGCCGGCGCTGGCCGGATACCAGCTGCTCAAGCCCGCCGACCGGCTGCGCGCGATGCGGGTCTCACTCGCCCTTCGCCGGCTCGACCCGGCCGACCCCGCGCTGGACCTGACCGACCTCGGGAGCTGGCTGACCGCCCACGGGCAGCGCGAGCGCGCGCGACACGCCCTCTGGGAGCTGTTCGCGATGGCGGCCCTGAACGTCGGGGTCGAGGGCGCGGCCCTGGGGCCCGCGGCGATGGTCTTCAAGACCGCGCTGCTCGGCCGGGCGGGAGCCGCCGACATCGGCGTTCCCGCCGTGCCCCTCGGCGAGCTGCACGGCGACGCGGCACGGGCCGCCATCGAACGGCGCGGCGGTGCCGTACGCCTGTCGGCGAAGGTCACCGCCATCGAGCGAGGCTCCGTGATCGTGGACGGCAGCCGGGTCGAGGCGCCCGCCGTCATCGTCGCCACGGCGCACGAGCAGGCCGCGGCCCTGGTCCCCGAACAGGCCGCTCCCGGCAGGGAGCGCTGGCGCGGCCTGGACGCGAGCCCGATCGTCAACGTGCACGTCGTCTACGACCGGCGGGTCACCCGGGTGCCGTTCGCGGCGGTCGTGGACTCGCCCGTGCAGTGGGTGTTCGACAAGACCGGCGCCGCGGGACTGCGCGAAGGCCAGTACCTCGCGGTCTCGGTCTCCGCGGCGGACCAGTGGATCGACGTACCCACCGCGCGGGTGCGAGCCACGTTCGTACCCGCGCTTGAGCAGATCTTCCCGGGAGCGCGGCAGGCACGGATCATCGATTTCTTCGTCACGAGGGAACGTCGCGCCACCTTCCGCCAGTGCCCCGGCAGTGGCGCGCTCCGCCCCGAGGCCGCCACCCGGTGGCCCGGACTGTTTCTCGCCGGCGCGTGGACCGACACGGGCTGGCCCGACACGATGGAGGCTGCCGTGCGTAGCGGACTCAACGCGACCTGCCTGGTCAGGCGTCATCTGAAGAGGGAACGTCCCCGGTGACGGCGGTCATCCCGCCCTCGGTCGTGGCCGCCCGCGGGCTCGTGGAGCCCGTGCTCCGGGACGCCGTGGCCAGGCTCGACCCACTGACCTCGCGCGTCGCCGCCTACCACCTCGGCTGGGCCGACCCGGCGGGCCTGCCCGCCGCCTCCGGCGGCAAGGCGCTACGCCCGGCACTGGCCATCCTGTCGGCGAGAGCGGCGGGGGGAAGCCAGGAGCAGGGCCTGCAGGTCGCCGCCGCGGTGGAACTCGTGCACGCGTTCTCACTGCTGCACGACGACATCATGGACGGCGACCGGATGCGGCGGCACCGACCGGCCGCGTGGACCGTCTTCGGCTGCTCCGCGGCCATCCTCACCGGCGACGCCCTGCTCTCGCTCGCGGGGGAGTTGCTGCTTGAGGAGGGCGGTCTCCCCGGCCTGCGGGCCGCCCGGCACCTGGCCGTCGCCACTCGGGAGCTGATCGCCGGTCAGGCGCTCGACCTGGAGTTCGAACAGCTCGCGGACGTGAGCCTGGCGGAGTGCCGGCGGATGTCCACGCAGAAGACCGGCTCCCTGCTGGCCTGTGCCTGCTCGATCGGTGCGACCGTGGTGAACGGCCCCGCTCCGCTGGTCGTCGCCCTGACGGCCTTCGGAACCGAGGCCGGCCTGGCCTTCCAGCTCGTCGACGACCTGCTGGGCATCTGGGGCAGCCCCGAGACGACCGGCAAACCAGTCCTTTCCGACCTGCGTGCCCGCAAGAAGTCGCTGCCGATCGTCGCCGCGCTCACCAGCGACACGCCGGCCGGTGAGCGGCTCGCCCGCCTGCTGGCCGATCCCCTGCCGCTGTCCGAATCCGACCTGCACGACGCCGCCCGGCTCGTCGAGGAGGCCGGTGGCCGGGCGTGGGCCGAGAGCGAGGCCAAGCACCGGCTCGACGCCGCCGAACACCATCTCGCCGGCGCGGACATGCCCCCGGACGTCCGCGCCGAATTCCTGGACATCGTCCGCTTCCTCACATCCAGGGGCCACTGACATGACCACCGTCGCCGCTTCCACTTCCGCCGAACTCACCCTCGACGCGGCATGCGACCACCTGCTCGGCCTCCAGGCGCCCGAGGGGTGGTGGAAGGGCGAGTTGCAGACGAACGTGACCATGGACGCCGAAGACCTGCTGCTCAGGGAGTTCCTCGGTATCCGCACCGAGCAGGACACCGCCCAGGCGGCCCGTTGGATCCGCTCCGAGCAGCGTGACGACGGGACCTGGGCCAACTTCCACGACGGCCCCGGCGACCTGTCCACCACGATCGAGGCGTACGCCGCGCTACGGCTCGCCGGTGACCGGACCGACGCCCCACACATGCGAGCCGCGGCCCGGTTCGTGCGGGAATCCGGCGGGATCGAGGCCAGCCGGGTGTTCACCCGGATCTGGCTGGCGCTGTTCGGGCAGTGGCGTTGGGAGGACCTCCCGGTGCTGCCCCCCGAGATGATGTTCCTGCCGCGCTGGTTCCCGCTCAACGTCTACGACTGGGCCTGCTGGGCCAGGCAGACGATCGTCCCGCTCACCATCGTGAGCGCGCACCGCCCGGTCCGGCCGCTCCCGTTCGACCTGGCCGAACTGCGTACCGGACGCCCCGCACCGCCGCACCCCCACGGGCCGTTCACCGTGCTCGACCGCGTCCTGCACCGCTACCAGCGACGTCCCGTCCCCGGCCTGCGGCGGGCCGCGCTGAGGCGGGCCGCCGAGTGGGTCGTGGCCAGGCAGGAGGCGGACGGGTCCTGGGGCGGTATCCAGCCGCCGTGGGTGTACTCGCTGATCGCGCTGAGCCTGCACGGCTACCCTCTCGACCATCCGGTGATGAGGAAGGGCATCGAGGGATTCGACAGGTTCACCATCCGGGACGAGAAGGGGCGCAGGCTGGAGGCCTGCCAGTCCCCCGTGTGGGACACGGTGCTCGCGATCAACGGCCTTCTCGACGCGGGCCTGCCCGCCGACCATCCCGCCCTCGTCGCCGCCTCCGGCTGGGTGCTCACCGAGGAGATCCGGAGCCGGGGCGACTGGTCCGTACGGCGCCCTTCGCTGGCACCCGGCGGCTGGGCCTTCGAGTTCGACAACGACGGCTACCCGGACATCGACGACACGGCGGAGGCGATTCTCGCCCTGCGCCGGGTGCGTCATCCGGACGCCAGGCCGGCCATCGACCGCGGGGTGCGCTGGATCATCGGCATGGCGTCCCGCGACGGCGGTTTCGGGGCCTTCGACGCCGACAACACCCGCGAGATGTGTAAGAAGCTGCCGTTCTGCGACTTCGGCGCGGTCATCGACCCGCCGTCCGCCGACGTCACCGCCCACGTCGTCGAGGCACTGGCGCAGGAGCGGCCGGACTCCCCCGTCGTGCGACGTGCCGTCGTCTGGCTGCTGAAGGCGCAGGAGGCGGACGGATCGTGGTTCGGCCGCTGGGGGGCCAACCACGTCTACGGCACCGGCGCCGTGCTCCCCGCGCTCATCGCGGCCGGCGTACGGCCCGGCAAGCCGTGCATAAGGCGTGCTGTCGCCTGGCTGGAGAGGCACCAGAACGACGACGGCGGCTGGGGGGAGGATCTGCGCTCCTACACCGATCCCCGCTGGATCGGGCGCGGCCACTCCACTCCCTCGCAGACGGCGTGGGCCCTGATGGCGCTGCTCGCCGCCGGGGAGCGGTCACCGGCGGTGGAGCGCGGCGTGGAGTGGCTGGTCGGCCACCAGCGCCCGGACGGCGGCTGGGACGAGCCGTACTTCACCGGGACCGGCTTCCCCGGCGCCTTCTACATCAACTACCACCTCTATCGCCTCGTCTTCCCGATCAGCGCGCTGGGCCGTTACGTGCGCTCCCGAGAGGTGCCCTCGCACCCCAGGCCCGCGCTGAGGGACGAGGCGGTCACCGTGGACGCCGGGTGACCGGCCTGCTGATCTGCACCGCCCTGGCCGTCGAGGCGCGGGCCGTACGGAGCGGCCTGCCGACCGAGGAGGTGCGGGTGATCCGGACCGGGATGGGCCCGCGCCGCGCCGCGAGCGCGGCGGCGCGGCTCCCGCCGGCGGGCGCGCTGGCGGTGACCGGTTTCTGCGGGGCGCTCGACGAGGGCCTGCGCCCGGGAGACGTGCTGGTGGCGAGCGAGATCCGCTTCGAGGGCCGGATGGTGCCCTGCCCCTCGGCGTGGTCGCTGGCCGAGGAGCTGGCTCGGGCCGGCCTGTCCGCGCGTACCGGACCGCTGGTCACCTCCGATCACATCGTGACGGGGGCCGAACGCCGCAGGCTCGCCGCCGAGGGGGCGGCGGCCGTCGACATGGAGACCGGGCCGCTGGCGGGCGCGGTGCCCGGCCTGCCGTTCGCCGCGCTGCGCGTCGTCGCCGACATCGCCGGTGCCGCGCTGTTGCGCCCGGCCACGATATGCGGCGGCGCCGTGGCGTACCGCGTGCTGCGCCGGCTCGGCCCGGTCCTGGCCCGCTGGGCCGCCGCGATCTCCCCCTCTCTCCCCGAGGAGTCCGTCCCGTTCCATTACCCAAGGAGATGCAACCCAGATGCCGACACCGATCCGCCAGAGTCTTCGCATCGGCGGCTACATCCTCCGCCAGAAGCTGCGCGGGCGGACGAAGTTCCCCCTTCTGGTGGAACTTGAGCCCTTGTTCGCCTGTAACCTGCACTGTGCTGGCTGCGGAAAGATCCAGCACCCCGCCGACGTGCTGAAACAGCGCATGCCGGTCGAGCAGGCCCTGGCCGCCATCGAGGAGTGCGGCGCGCCCATGGTCTCGATCGCAGGCGGGGAACCGCTCATGCACCCGCAGATAGGGGAGCTGGTCCGGGAGCTGGTCGCCAGGAGGAAGTACGTGTTCCTGTGCACCAACGCGCTGCTGATCCCCAAGAAGATCGACCAGTTCAAGCCCTCGCGGTACTTCGCGTGGACGATCCACCTGGACGGCATGCGCGAGCGCCACGACGAGTCGGTGTGCAAGGAGGGCGTGTTCGACGAGGCCGTCGCCGCGGTCCGGGAGTGCCGGCGCCGTGGTTTCCGGGTCACCACGAACACGACGTTCTTCAACACCGACAGCCCGCAGACGGTCGTCGACGTGCTCGACTATCTCAACGACGATCTTCGCGTCGACGCGATGATGATCTCTCCCGGGTACGCGTACGAGAAGGCGCCCGACCAGGAGCACTTTCTCGGCGTGCGGGAGACCCGGGAACTGTTCCGTAAGGCGTTCTCCGGCGGGAACCGGCGGCGGTGGCGGTTCAACCACACCCCGCTCTTCCTCGACTTCCTCGAAGGGAAGATCGACTTCCCGTGCACGGCGTGGGCCATCCCCTCGTACTCGCTCTTCGGCTGGCAGCGCCCCTGCTACCTCATGTCCGACGGCTACGCGGCCACCTATCGGGAACTGGTCACCGAGACCGACTGGGACGCCTACGGCCGGGGGCGCGATGACCGGTGCGCCAACTGCATGGCCCACTGTGGATACGAGCCGACCGCCGTCTTCGCCACGCTCGCCTCCCTCAAGGAGTCGATCCGGGCTCTGGGCGGGGGCTGAGCTCCGGCTGCCCGCCGAATATCCCGGCGAGGGTGCGGAAGGGGCCGGGTGCCACGCCCTTCAGCCTGGCCGGCAGCCGCAGCCAGCCCGGCACGTACGACTCGGGCCTGCCGCACTCGACGGCGGACACGATCGCCTGGGCGACCCGTTCCGCGGGGATCGGCACGGGCCATCGCCGTGTGTAGGGGGCGCCGCGCCGCTCGAAGAACGGGGTCTCCACCACGCCGGGCAGCACGACGGACACGCCGATCCCGCGTGACTCGTAGCGCAGGCTCTCGGCGAAGCCGAGGAGGCCCGCCTTGGTGGCGGCGTACACCGCCTCGTCCCGCACCCCGATCGCTCCGGCGATCGAGGCCACGAAGACGAGGTGTCCCCGGCCGCGCTCGATCATGGCGGGCAGCAGCGACCGGGTCAGCAGGATGGGAGCGGTCAGGTTCCCCGCGACCAGACGCTCGACGGTACCGTCCGGCATCGCCGGGAACGGCCCCGCCCACCCGCACCCGGCGTTGCCGACCAGCACGTCGACCGGCCCCGCGCGCTCGGCGAGACCCGCGAGGTCCGTCGTGAGGTCGCCGGCGAGTGCCTGGCCGCCGGTCTCCGAGGCGACGGCCGCAAGCCTGTCCCGATCGCGCCCCGACAGGACGAGGCGGGCCCCCGCGGCGGCCATCGCCCGCGCGGTCGCGGCCCCTATGCCGGACGACGCACCGGTGATCAGCACACGAGCGCCCGCGAGTCTCATCTCGATCCCTCCGGTGTGCGGATGTCAGGAGCCCATGCTGCTCCTGTCCGTCCCGCATCCCGGGGAGGGAATGGCCTTTGAGACCGTTCTTTACCGCACGGATTCCGTCAGGTGAGGAGGGTGTCTCCGATCCAGCCGTTCGGGGAGCAGCCTGGCGGGATGGCGAAGACCGCCGAGCCGATCGGGGTCGTCCACTCGTTGAGCAGGTCGGCCTCGTCCAGCCGGCGCTGGACGGGGATGAACTGCCGGGCGATGTCGGCCTGGTAGGAGGCGAACAGCAGCCCGGAATCGGCGTGCCCGTCGGGGGTGAGCCCCTCGTCGTAGTTGTAGACCCGGCGCAGGATCCGCATTCCCGGATCGGCGACGTGGGCCCGGCGGATGTGGGCCTGCTCGGAGATGACCGGGAAGCCGATCGCGTTGAGCTTGGTGAAGTCGGCCTCGTCGTGCTCGTCGCGCCCGGTGAGCGGGGCGCCGTTGTCCAGGCGGCGGCCCACGGTGAACTCCTTGGCGATGCGGTCGACGGCGTCCCAGGTCTCCATCTCCGCCCGGATGCGCCGCAGCACCAGCGTGGTGCCGCCGCGCAGCCACGACGGCCCCTCGCGCACCCACACGGCCCGGTCGAACTCGGGGGTGCCGGGCTTGGGGTTGACGGTCCCGTCGAGCTGGCCCATCACGTTGCGCTGGGTCGCCTCGGCGGCGTGGGTGCCGACGGCACGCCGGAAGCCCCGCTGGGTCCAGCGCACCTTGGCGAAGGAGCGGGCGTCCTTGACGACCATGCGCAGGGCGTGGGCGAGGGCGAGGGCGTCGTCGGCGCAGATCTGCAGCAGCAGGTCCCCGCCGCTCCACTCCTTTTTGAGCCTGTCGACGGTGAAGGCGGGCAGCGGTGCCACGGTCTCGGGCCTGTGGTCGGCCAGTCCGGCCGCCGCGAAGAGACCGGGGCCGAATCCGAAGGTCACGGTCAGCCCGGCGGGCAGCAGGGCCAGCTCGGGCTCGGTGTCGGCCAGGGCGGGCCTGCCCTGGGTCAGCCGCCTGGCATCGTCGGTGAGCAGCCGCATCATCCGCCCCAGCGTCTCGCGGTCGGTGCCCGGCAGCAGGTCCAGGCCGACGAACACCCCGTACGCCTGTGGCGGGGTCGCGATGCCCGCCTGGTGGACCCCGTCGAAGGGTTCCACCGCGGAACCGCCGGAGACGGGGACGGCCGGAGCGGGCCGGGGAGCGGCCGGGGGGACAGCCTGGTCGGGAGCGCACGCGGCGAGGGCACCGGCCGCGGTGACGGCGCCTCCCGCGAGCAGTCCCCTACGGCTGATTCGGGGATCTGGCATGAGTTCTACTCCGCTTCCCGCTCAGCCGTGGCTCTCGCCCGTGCCCATGCCCTCGTGGCCCTCCGGGTCCGTGCCGGGCTGGTAGTTCTCCTGGCCTCCGGCGAAGTCCTTGCCGACCGCGGTGAACTCCAGGGTCTTGCCGTCCTTGAGATTGAAGGTGAAGGGGATCTCCGCGCCGGGCTTTACGGCCTCGGTGACGCCCATCAGCATGATGTGGTCACCGCCGGGCTGGAGCCGGTGGGTGCCCCTCGGCGGGATCACGATCCCGCCCTCCTTGGGGCGCATGATCATCTTTCCCTTGGAGTCGACGACCTCGTGCAGCTCGACCTTCGGCGAGATCGGCGAGGCGGCGGAGAGGACCGTCACCTCGGTGTCGGTGTTGTTGACCAGGGTGCCGAAGGCGGCGCTCATCCCCTTCTTGGCGGTCTTCACCCACGGGTCGGTGATCGTCAACGCGGGAGCGGCGGAGGTGGCGGGGGCCGCGGCGGGGGCCGCTGCCGGGGCGACGGTGCTCTGGGAGCCGCACCCGGCCAGGGCCACCGCGACCGCGACCAGGATTCCGGCAGGGGTGATACGACGAACGGACATGATGATGCCTCTCTTCTGGCCGGCCGTCCGACAGGCCGCGGCCGATCGCCGCTCGATGGCCATGCCGGGCAGGCAGCCTGGAACTGTCACGCTGGTTCGGTCCGCCGGGCGGCAGGAAGGCCGCATCGGCGCAGGCCCGCGCGTGCGGGCTCGGGAACGAGTGATGCCCCCGGGTGACCCGCGCGGTCAGCCGGAGGCGGCGGTGACGGTCCGGGGAGGGCCACGCCGGCTGAGAACGTGGCGCAGCACGGCGGAGCGGAGAACGCCCGGTTCGATCGCGGGCGGGGCGAGGAAGGACACGTACGCCGGGGTCACGGGCACGATGAGCACGCGGCCTAGCCGCGCACCGAGCCGTCGCAGCAGCGCCCACAGCGCCGCCTCGCCGCGCGCCAGCCAGAGCGCGGTCAGCCCGGCGGCCCACCCGTGCGTCACCAGCATGCCCAGTCCGGGCAGCAGCCCCGCGTGGACATGCCCGACGAGCTCGACGGGGGACGCCGCGTGCGCGAGGGAGAACAGCACGTGCACCCCGGCCTGCACGCCCGCCAGCAGCGGCAGGATCACCGCCAGCGTGCGCTCGCGCCCCGAGGCGGCGAGGGCCGCGCCGAAGGCGAGGGCCAGGGCGGCGGCCGCGCTCGGCGCGGAGACCGAGCCTCCCGCGAGGACATGCGCCATCACGCTCAGGCCCAGGCAGACCGCGGCGAAAGCGGCGGCGCGGGCGATACGGAAAGGCCAGGTCGCGGGCATGGTCCGGCAATCATCCCATGTCGCCGTGGCGGTTCACGGACCCCCCTTGGCGAAGCGGGCTTTCAGCACCTCAGGCCGGTCGCCGCACTGCCGTACTCACCGGTAACTAAGTAGTCGCACTCATGCCTCGAAAGGCGGATGGTCCCGACGATGGAAGGCATGACACGACCGGTGAAGAGCACCACGACCCCCGCCTTCTACCTGCAGGCCGTCATCTCGTTCGGACTGTCGGTGGCGGCAATGGTGATCGGTATCGCCTACCTGCCCGTGACCACCTGGGTCCGGTCCTTCATGGGCATCGGGCTGCTCTACGTGGTGACGTCGACGTTCACTCTCGCCAAGTGCGTCCGGGACCGCACCGAGGAGGCCGCGGTCGTCAACCGCGTCGACCAGGCCAGGCTGGACAAGCTGCTGGCGGAGCACGACCCCTTCAGGAACGACTGACGCCCCCGCGCCGCCGGGCGAGGCCAGGCCCTGTCCTGCGGATCTTTTGCCTACTGCGGTCGGTCAGGCGGCGCCTCGCCGCGTTGTCGTCGGTCACCGCAGCACGCTGCGGCTCCCTCC
>NZ_JBEXGU010000193.1:0-17085 GCF_040607515.1 Streptosporangium sp. NPDC005286
CCCCGTGAACGGCCGGACCGGCCGCGCTTGTCCACCTATTCGGGGAGCAGGGCGTCAGCGGCCGGTTTCCATCAGGGCCAGGTAGCCGTCCTCCAGGGTCGGCTCGGCCGGGCGGGCATAGGGGTCGGGGGCGGTGGCGGCGATGAGCCGGTAGCGCATTCCGGTGCCCTCGGGGACGGCGGCCACGACCCTGCCGTGCGAGGGGGCGGGGCCGGGGGTGGTCAGGGTCCACACCTGGTGGTTGGCCTGGGAGACCAGTTCGCCGACGTCCCCGGTGAAGGCCAGACGTCCCTTGGTGAGCACCGCGAGAAGACGGCAGGTCTGGGCCACGTCCTCGACGATGTGCGTGCTGAGCAGGACCGTGCGGTCGCCGGCGAGCTGGGAGAGCAGGGTGCGGAACCGGATCCGCTCCTCGGGGTCCAGGCCGGTGGTCGGCTCGTCCACGATGAGCAGTCGGGGGTCGGCGAGCAGCGCCTGGGCGATGCCGGCCCGGCGCAGCATGCCGCCGGAGTAGCCCTTGAGCCTGCGGTCGGCGTCCTGGGTGAGGGAGACCACCTCCAGTAGTTCGCCGATCCGGCGTCGCCGGGCGGGGCGGGAGTCGATCCCCTTGAGCAGGGCGATGTAGTCCAGGAACTGCCGCGCGGTCAGGTCGGGGTAGACGCCGAGATCCTGGGGGAGATAGCCGAGCGTCCGCTGGACGGCGAGGCGTCCGTCGGCGGTGGCGATGTCGTGGCCGCCGATGCGGACCGTCCCCGAGGTGGGTTTGAGCAGCCCGGCCAGGATGCGCATGAGCGTGGTCTTGCCCGCCCCGTTGGAGCCGAGCAGCCCGTACATGCCGGTGGGCACCTCCAGGTCGAGCCCGTCGAGGGCGTGCACGCCGCCCCGGTAGGTCTTGGTCAGGCGGGAGATCTCGATGCGCATGTCAGGACTCCGTCCGGGTGGCGTGGAGGCGGGCGAGGGAGAGGACGGAGAGCGCGAGCACGATCATCACGCCGATCCACAGGAAGGCGACGGACTCGGTGGTCACGGGCCGCAGGAAGTCCAGCGCGGCGCCGCCGGGCCAGGGGCCGTATGCCTCGCCCTCGGGCGACCGAATGACGTTCGGGGGCAATTCCGGACTGTGGTAGCCGAGGAGGCCGTAGGCCACGTACTGGCTGTTGGGCGAGAGGATGCTGTGGGACACGGTCGGCATCATGCTGGGGGGGATGAGGTTTCCCCAGAACCAGTAGACGACGAACAGCACCTGGAACAGCATCGGTGGCATCAACAGCGGACCGGCCAGGGCGAGTGCCCCCACGAAGAGCAGCCCGGGGACGATGGCCGCTACGAAGACCGCCACCGCCCAGCCCAGTGCGGAGGGCTCGCCCTCGGTGATCGCGTAGGCCACGGCCCGGCCGAAGTAGGCGAGCGCGAGCGGTATGACGGTGGCCGCGCACGTGCCGAGATACTTGCCGATCAACCGGGTGGTGCGACCGGTCGGGGTCGTGTCCAGGATCCCGGCCACGCCGAGCCGCCGGTCACGGACGAGCCGGTCGGCGAGCAGGCATCCGTAGACGATGGGCAGCAGGGACATGAGCAGGGTGGCCGACGCGACCATGGCCGTTTGCGGGACGGTTCCCTCACCACCGCCCAGGTTCAACGTCGCGTATGTCTTCGGCTGGATGGCGACGAGCGCTGCGAAGGTCAGCCCGTAGACGATCCACAGGACGGGGCGGCGGATCTGCATGTGGAACTCGTAGCGGAAGGTCGCGATCATGCGGTCTCACCCCCGAGAATCCGCTCGGCGTCGCCGAGCAGCGGCCAGGCCGCGGCGGTGAGCAGCGAAGCGGTCGCCAGCAGGGTCAGCCGGTTGGGCAGCCAGTCGCCGGGCACCGTCCCGTGCGTGGTGGCGAACAGGTGGAGCAGCCGGAGCATCTGGTTCTCCTGGAAGAGGTATGCGAGCATCTGTTCGAACAACCAGACGAACGAGATGATCGCGGTGGCGGCAGCGGCGCTGCGGAGCGCGGCCGCGACGAGCAGGCCCAGGGCCGTCAGCCAGAGCATGGGGGACAGCCAGGAGAGCTGCCCGGCCAGGCCGTGGGACGCGGCGGGCAGCAGGTCCCACCAGCCGGTGACGATCAGCAGCGCCGAGGCGATCAGGGCGCAGAGGGCCGTCCACCCGACCATCACGGCCAGGCGGCGCAGCAGGGTCGAGCGGTATCCCCTGGGCAGGGTGAGCTGTAGCTCCACCGCGTGGTCCCGGCCGATCAGCGAGGCGGCGGCGATGCCGGGCAGGAGCGGGATCCCCGTTTCCAGGATCGTCATCAGGAACCGCGTTGTGTTCCCCTCCCGGGAGCCGAGCCGTGTGCCGAAGACGGCGAGGAGCACGATGAGCAGGACGAGGACCGGTGGGGCCAGCAGGGCCGCGGGACCGGCCCTTTTTATCTCATGCGACCAGAGGTCGAGTGATCTCATGACCGGTGAGTAGCGTGGGCGCGCCGGATCGGTTCACCCATACCGGCGGCGATCACGGCGGCGAGCATCAGGGCCAGGGCCAGGCCGACCGTGGCAGGGCTGGTCGTCCAGAAGTTCCGGAAGCCGTCCGGTACGGGTACGTCGGTGGCGGTCAGCGCGTAGAGGGCCCACACCGCCAGCCCGCCACCCATCGCGCCGCCGGGGTTCCAGCACACCGACAACAGCAGGCTGAGCCCCGCGAGCGCCGCCATGGGCCCCAGCCACGCGATGATCAGTGACGCCAGCCCGACGGGGGCGGCGTTCAGCGGTGCCAGCACCGCCGAGGCGAGCAGCGCCAGGAGCAGGTCGTAGCCGAACACCAGAGTCATCCGGGCCATCATGATGACGCGTGGTGACGTCGGTGTGACGGCGACCAGTTCGAAGGCGTCGTCATGCTCGGGGCCGCACGATCCGGCGACGCCGGCCATGGCGATCAGCGGGGCGGTGAGGGCGAGCGTGAAATCCGCGTGCCCCTTCCCGGCCAGGACGAAGCTCACGCCGACCACCATGATCAGTGCGGAGGCCAGCCAGATCGCCGGATTCAGCAGCCGGGCCTCCATCGCCAGCAGGGCCCACGCCCTGTGCAGCCCCCGTACGGCCGCTGCCACGTGTGGTGACGAGGTCCTCCGCGATGGCGGTGGCCGCCGTGAGGGCTCCGGCGCGGCCGGAGTCTCCAGGCCGTCGAGGGCGGCCCTCATCAGGGCGGCGCGCACGATCTCGGGGCCGGGCGGAGGCGGGATACCGTCGCGGATCTCCCGCAGTTCGGGCCAGTCGTGGATTTCCGCGAGCTGGGGCCGGTCGTGGGGTTCTGGTGGCTCGGGTCGGCCATGGACTCCCGGAGTCTCGGGTTGGTCGTGGATCTTTGGTGGTTCGGGCCGCTTGTGGGGTTCTGTTGGCTCAGGACGGTTGTTCATCGAGGCACCCCCTCAGGGTCGCTCGGGCGTGGTGCAGGCGGCTTTTCACCGTGCCGACCGGGATTTCCAGCACTTCGGCGATCTCCCGGTGGCTCAGGTCGTCGAGGAAGGCGAGTACTACCACCTCGCGTTGGGGCAGCGGCAGCCGGGCCAGCGCCGCCCGCACCCGGTCGTCGCCCACGGCCAGCTCCTCGGGGCCCGGCAGCGGATCGGCCCCGTCGGACGGTTCGGCCGCCAGGGGAGGCGGGACGCCGCGCAGTCGGTTGTGTGCCTGCCTGCGCGCCACCCCGAACAGCCAGGTGCTGACGCTGGAGCGGCCCTGGTAGGTGCCCGCCGAGCGCCACACGGCCAGCAGTGTGTCCTGGAGGATCTCCTCGGCCGTGCCCCGATCCCCGGCGAGCCGGTAGATGAAGGCGAACAGCGGCCTGGCGTACCGCTCGTACAGCTCGGTCAGCGCGCCCGCGTCGCCGTCGGCCACCCTGGCCAGCACGCGGGTGTCGTCCTCCCTCGTGCCGGCATGCCGGCGCGCGGCGCCGAACCAGCGCAGTGCCATCCTCTCGGTTCCCCCGTCCACACCAGGTGGGTAGCGTCGACCTCGGCCCGGGGTTCAATCGAACTTTGAGGATCGTTTTCCCAATGTAAATGGGGATATAGCGTGAATCTCGTCCGCCGCTTCCTACTGGTCAGTAATGGTGCCTAGGGTAGATGGGTAGATATACCGCGTAAGGCGACAAGTCGCACCCCAGGGGGTTGCAAATGACGGCGCGAATGGGCACCGCACGGCTCGGTCCTGCCGAGCGGTCCGCCGCACTGGCGCAGCTGAGCGCCGAGGAACTCGACGTGGTGGTGATCGGAGGCGGAGTCGTCGGAGCGGGGGTCGCGCTGGACGCGGCGACCCGTGGGTTGTCGGTCGGGCTGCTGGAGGCGCGCGACTTCGCCTCGGGGACCTCGTCCAGATCCTCCAAGCTGATCCACGGGGGTTTGCGCTACCTGGAACAGCTCAACTTCGAGCTGGTCAGGGAGGCGCTCCAGGAGCGGGCCCTGCTGTTGCAGCGGATCGCCCCGCACCTGGTGCGGCCGGTGCCCTTCCTGTTCCCGCTCAAGCACACGGGCTGGGAGCGGCCCTATGTCGGCGCGGGCCTGGTGCTGTACGACACGATGGGCTTCTCCGCCGGCCTCACCCGGGGTGTGCCCGGCCATCGGCACCTGTCGCGTACCAGGGCGTTGCGGCTCGCGCCCGCGTTGCGGAAGTCGGCGTTCTCCGGCGCGGTGCAGTACTGGGACGCCCAGGTCGACGACGCCCGCTACGTCATGACCATGCTGCGGACCGCGTCCACGTACGGGGCCAACGTCGCCTCGCGGGCGCAGGTGGTGGGCTTCCTCCGCGAGGGGGAGCGGGTCACCGGCGTCCGGGTGCGTGATCTGGAGAGCGGTCGTGAGCTGGACGTGCGGGCCCGTCAGGTGGTCAACGCCACCGGTGTGTGGACCGACGACATCCAGGAGCTGGTCGGCGGGCGCGGGCAGATCCACGTGCGCGCCTCCAAGGGCATCCACCTGGTGGTGCCGCGCGACCGGATCCACTCGCTCACCGGGATCATCCTGCGCACCGAGAAGTCGGTGCTGTTCGTCATCCCCTGGGGTCGTCACTGGATCATCGGCACCACCGACACCGCGTGGGAGCTGGACCGGGCGCACCCGGCGGCGTCGCGATCGGACATCGACTACATCCTCGACCATGTGAACGAGGTGCTCTCGGTCCCGCTCACCCACGAGGACGTCGAAGGTGTCTACGCGGGGCTGCGCCCGCTGCTGTCGGGGGAGTCCGAGGAGACCTCCAAGCTCTCCCGCGAGCACGTGGTGGCCCACCCGGTCCCGGGACTGGTGATGGTGGCCGGAGGGAAATACACGACATATCGCGTTATGGCGAAGGATGCGGTGGACGCGGTGGCGCACGGTCTGGACCAGCGGGTCCCGCCCTCCTGCACCGACCGCGTCCCGCTGGCCGGGGCCGAGGGCTACCAGGCGCTGTGGAACTCCAGGCAGCGGCTGGCCCACTCCTCCGGGCTGCACGTGGCCAGGATCGAGCACCTGCTCCAGCGGTACGGCTCGATGATCGACGAGGTGCTGGAGCTGATCGAGCGGGACCCGTCGCTGGCCAAGCCGCTGACCGGAGCGGACGACTACCTCCGGGCGGAGGTGGTCTACGCGGCCACCCATGAGGGGGCCAGGCACGTGAACGACGTGCTGACCCGGCGCACGCACATCTCGATCGAGACCTTCCACCGTGGCGTGGCCGTGGTCGAGGAGGCCGCCCAGCTGCTCGCCGGGCCGCTGGGCTGGGACGACGAGCAGATCAAGCGCGAGGTGGGCTACTACACCAAGCGGGTCGAGTCGGAGCGCCTCTCCCAGGAGCAGGACACCGACCAGGAGGCCGACGCCATCCGCCTCGGCGCCCCGGAGATCGTCCCGGTGGCCGGACCGGACGTCCAGCCGGTCCACCCGATCTAAGCCGGTGTGACCGTCCGGAGCGCGCCTCAAGGCCGGACACCGGCCCGCGGACCGCGCGGTCACGCAAACGTGCCGTGTCGGGGCCAGGGCGGTCCCGGGCCGGCACGGGCGCAGATCGGGCGAAGCCCTCAGCAGATCGTCCACACGCACGTAGAGCGCGGTTGCCAGCGTGTCCGTCTCGGCTGTCACGAACTGGGCGCGCACCCCCTCGCCCTCTCCCCGCGTCTATGCCTCTGTGCCGCCACCTCTTGAAATCAATCACCTGGAGGGTCGCGGGCGGACCCGTGCCGACGCGCCGGCAGACCTCCGCGCGGGTGCTCGGCCTTCACGGCCGGCCGACCCGGTTCCGGCGACGCTCACCGTGACCGTCGCGGTCACCGCCGGACCGCATCCGGCCGTGATCCATGTCACAGTCCAGCCGGATGAGAACCCGGGGCGGCCCCCTCGGCTACTCACCGAGTAGATCCCGGATGGACAAGGGATCACCAGGGCCATACGGGCCGGGAAGACTTTCGCGAAGGAGTCACCATGAACAAGGGAATGATCGCCGTGATCGTCGGGGCGAGCTTGACGGTCGGGGTTCTCGGACTGGGCGCCGGCGGCGCGTTCGCCAGCGACAAGGTCGGCACGACCGGCAAGATCGCAGCCGAGGCGGCGGCGCCGCAGCCGCCGAAGGGCGCCAGGGCCGTCGTCCAGGTCAGCCCCAACCCCACCGCCAGGCGGGGCCAGGAGCTGACGATCACCGGCCACTGCGGCGGGGGTAAGGGGCTCAAGGCCGTGGCTAGCGGCGCGTATGGCGGCGCGCCGTCGCTGGAGAACATCCGTATCATCGACGACAACCCGAAGAAGTTCGTGGCCAAGGCGACCCTTTCCCGCAAGATCGGCAACGGTGTCGGCCCCGTCTTCGTCGACTGCGGCGGCGAGGTCGGCGTGACCCTCCTGGTCACCCACGTCTGATCCGATCCTTCCCGCACGGGTCTGTGAGTAGGGGACGAACCATGAGTTCGTTGGGCTCGTTGCGGCCTGCGTAGCCCCAGGACCTGGGCTTGTCCGCCGGCGCTCCGGCTTCTTCGGGGGGTGATCCGTCGCGGCCCGCCCGCGAGGACGAACCTTCGCGGGCGGGCCGCAGTCGTTCACACCGCTGCGTCAGGTCGAGTCGGTCAATCAGACCTTGAAGGGCCGACTCGACCTGGAACGCCACAGTGGTCGTACTCCTGAGGGAGTGATCATCCGCATCCCGCAGTGTTCTCTCGCGCTGACCGCCGCTTCGTGGCACGACCACACCACCGGCCAGGCCGCACCGCGCTCACGGACCGCCTACGATCACTGATTCCCCTTGGACTCGATCACTTAGCGGGTGAAGGCCTGGAACTCGGCGGCGCGCAGCTGGTCCCTGGCGGGGCTGGCGGTGCCGCAGTCGGTGGCGGAGTTGGGGTCGGCGTCCTGCTCACCGGCGTAGAGCGGGTTGCCGGTGCACTGGGTGGAGACGGCCCGCAGGGTCAGGTGGGTCGCGGTGGTCGTCGGGATCTTGAAGGACTTGATGAGCAGGTCGGCGCCCCGGGGGCGCGGCAGGCGGGTCTGGAAGGCGTCGGCGGGGCTGGTGTAGACGACCGAGAAGGACGCGGGCGAGGAACAGTCCTTCTTGGTGGCGTTGCAGGCCAGGACCTCGAAGGCGCGCAGGGCGCTGAAGCGGTTCTGGCCACCGGGGTCGGCCGGGTCGTTGACGCTGGGCCGGAGCATGGCGCTGACCTGCACCCGGCGGACCTTCACCGGGGCGGTCCCGGCCAGGTCCACGGTGACGGCCTTACCCTTGACCGGTCCGGTGAGCGAGGCCCAGTTCGTCGCCTCGGTCTCGTCGATCAGCTTGCCGTGGTTGACGCCGTCACCCGTCGTCGTGGCGCCAAGCGCCGCAGAGGCGACGTTCTTCGGCACCGCCAGCGGCAGCGGCAGCTTCACGCCGGGCAGCACCGCGTACTTCACCCGGGTGTGCCCGAACCCGTTGCCCGCGACCACGAAGTCGTAGACTCCCGGGGTCATCTCGACGGTGTCGCCGAGCTCGGTCGCCGGGTCGGTGTCGGCCACCGGCACGACGCGGCCCTCGTAGTCGCCGACGTACAGCCGAAGCGCCGCGTCCTTGGCCTCAAGCAACGGCTTGAGCTGGAGCTTCCCGTTCTTCCCCGCCGGGTCGACGAAGCTCGGCGTCGGATCGGGGTCGTTCGGCCCGGTGCTCGCCGCACCCTGGCCGAGGCCGTGCTCGGCGAACGCCCGCCACATGATCGCCTGGTTGGCGCCGCCGAAGCGGATGGCGTCGGCCGCGAGCAGCGCGTCGCGGTGGTCGACGTAGCTGACCGCGCCGGAGGCCATCAGCAGCAGCGCGTCGAAGGAGACCTGCGCCCAGCGGCGGTTGCCCGGGCACTGGTCGAGCGGGGTCTGGCCGTCGGCGCACGCCTTCTGCCTGGCCGGGGTGCCCTCGCCGTACTTCTTCAGGAACGCCTTGCGCACGTCGTACTGGGTCGCCGACCAGATCTCGCCGTCGGCGTGCACCTGCTGGCCGACGAGGTCGTAGGCGATGTCGCTGTAGTTCAGCGGTGAGGTGGCCATGTCGTAGTTGCGGATGCCCGCCTTCTTGTCGCCGGTGACGTAGCCGCCGGTGACGGAAGGGGTGTCGCCCGCGGGGCGGAAGCCGTACTCGGCGAGATATTCCATCGCGAACAGGTCGGAGGTGCTCTCGTTCATGGCCCCGGCCTGGGCGCCGCTCCACCCGGCGTTCGGGCCGGCGATCATGCGGCCGGAGATCGCGTGGGTGTACTCGTGCCCGATCACCGACATGTCGTAGTCGCCGTCCACGCAGGGGGAGTAGAACGAGCCCGCGATCGGCTGCCAGAGGTACATGTTGGTGATGGGGGCGATCCCGTCGGGACCGGTGATCTGGTTGGCGTTGTCGCGCACGCTGAGCACCCGGGCGCCCGCCTGCGCGTTGCCCTGCTCGGGGTCGCCGCCGAGACCGCCGCGCCCGCCGTTGTCGTTCTGCATGTTCCAGGCGGTCTCGGTGAACCCGAGCCGGTAGGACCAGTCGTGCATGCGGTTGTGCATGACGTGCAGGTTGGTCATGGCGGCTTCGAGGTCGGCCTCGCCGGGCTCGTCCAGCGCCGCCGGGTCACACTTGGCGGTGTACCACCTGTTGGTCCACGGATAGGCGTACTGGCGGTTCGGCGTGGCCACGTTGCTCCGGGTGCCCACCGAGAACGCGTCGCCGCTGGCGCGGTTCTCCACGGTCTTGGCGGCGTTGCCGACGCTGGTGCTCGTCGAGGTGTCCGTGGCGTGGGTCAGGTCCCAGGCCTTGCCGGTGGCCGGGTCGGCCCCGACCAGGTCGCAGCCGGGGCCCGCGGCGGGGCACCAGGTCTTGCGGGTGTCGGTGGAGGAGTAGTCGCCCGGCGGGTTGGCGGGGAACGCCTTCCAGGTGGGGTCGTCGGGCGCGCTGTGGTGGTCCACCAGGTTCTCGCGGGTCAGGATCTCGCCACTGACCGCGTCGACGTGTGTGGTGTACGCGGCCGGTTCACCCTCGCCGCCGCCGATCAGGACGACCTGGAACGCGTTGTGCGTCCCGTCGGGGGCGGGCACCGCCGTGGCGGTGGCCTTCTTGACGGTGGCCGTGGCCAGGTCGATCCCGCCGTCCCTGGCCGCGATCTCCAGCGCCTGCTGTTCGGTGAGCCTGGCGGCGGGAGGGGCCTCGGAGGAGCGGGAGAGCGTCGAGGTGACGTGCAGGACCTTGCCGTCCTTCACGCCGACCGCGACCTGCCCGTCCACGCCCGCGGGCAGGTCGCCGAACCTCTGCCTGAGCAGTACGGCGTACCCGTCCCCTATCGGGTTGACGGCGATCTTCTCCAGCGCGTCCACCGCCTCGCCGGAGAGGCCGAAGAGGTTCTCGTTCGCTTTGAGATAGGCCCGCGCGGCCTGTTCGGGGTCGGTGCCGAGGCCCTCGGCGAGGGGAGCGGAGCCGGTGACGACGGCGGGGGTGCCGAGGACGTTCCACCGGATCGTCGCGGTGCTCGCCGCCGACCTGGAGAGCGAGGCCGGGGGCGCGACGCTGCCGCGCCGGTTGTCCAGGTCGGGCTTGGCGCCCTGTTCGGCCTGGAAGTCGTGGGCCTTGGGGGGCTGGGCGCCGGGTTCGCTCTGGGCGATTCCCGGCAGCGGAAGGGCGAGCGCCGCGGTCGCGGCGGCGATGACGGTGATGCGTAACCAGGGTCTGGTCGACACCGATCCTCCTGCGGAGAGATGGCCGTCGTTGGCCATGCCACACGCGGATCACGTGTGTTGCGCAAGAGGTAACACTTATCCAAGTGTCATGACAAGATCTTGTAAAGGCTGACATGTCAGTGTACTAGGGACGTTCAGCGCGCCCCCGCCGGTGAGGCGGGGGCGCGGGGCGGGTGCTTTCGAAAGTTCAGGAGAAGGGAATCCAGGCCTGGTCGGCCAGGTCCTTCAGGTCGCTGACCTTGAGGCCGAGGTCGGAGACCGTCCACAGGCTGTCGCCGATCACGACAGAGCGGCGGATGCCCGGGTCGTAGGGGGCGAAGCGGGTGTCGTTGACCGGCTTGGGCTTGGGGTGGACGATCGTGCCGGTCCTGGTGACGGCTGAATCACCGATGTTGAGGACCAGGGCGACCCCGTTGGTCTGCTCGGTGCCCGTCCAGGAGTTCAGCGGGAGGACCGCCGTCCCGGTCTTGGCCCAGTACAGGAAGGCGTGCGGGTCCCACTCGGCCTCCGAGCCCGAGTCCTTCTGGAACATCTGCGACAGGCGGCGCGGGTCGGCCGGATCGCTGACGTCGAACAGGGAGACCTGGGTGCCGAGTGTGCGGCCCTTCTCGCTGGCCTCCTGGCCCACACCGATCAGCCGCCCGTCACCCGCCGGGTGCAGGTAGGCCGAGTAGCCGGTGATCTTCAACTCGCCGGTCTTCCTCGGTGCCGCCGGGTCGCGCAGGTCGAGCGTGTAGAGCGGGTCCACCTGCTTGAACGTCACCACGTAGCCGACGGGGCCGATGAAGCGGACCGAGTAGATCCGCTCGCCCTGCCCCAGACCGCCGACCTCGCCGGTTCTGGCCAGGGTGTCGGCCTTGAGCACGTAGACGGCGCTGGAGCTGTCCTGCCCGACGGTCGAGGTGGTGGCGACCCGCAGGTGCCCCTCGTGCTCGGACAGGGAGTACTGGTTGAGCAGCCTGCCCGGCACCTTGCCCGAGGCGACGTAGCGGGGGGCTCCGGCCACGGTGATGTCGAACCGGTGGACCTCGGTCTCCTCCGGAGGCTCCTCCGGTGTCGCCGTCGGCGTCGGCGAGACGGTGTCACTCGGCGGCGGGGTGTCACTCGGCGTGGGGGTCGGGGCCGGTTCCGGGAGCAGGGTCGGAGCGGGGTCCAGGCCCGAGGCGGCGGCCGGGGTCGCGGCGACCGTGGGAGTGGCGGCCGGGGCCTCCTCGATGAGCGCCGGTTCGATCGGCCTGGGCCACCACCAGTGCGGGTTGCTGGTCACGTACAGGCTGGAGCCCGTCCCGTAGACGGTGTCGCCGTCGGCGGCCACGCTGATCGGGGCCGTCTCGGCGAGCGCCTGCGACAGGTCGAGGGTGTGCACCGTCAGCATCGACGTCCCGGTGTACTCCGCGGGGTGGCTGACCCGCTCGCAGTCGACGGTGTGGTCCGAGGTGGCGCCGGTCGCCGACGTCAGTTCGTACTTCGGCAGCCACGCCTCGATCGGTGCCCTGGCGACGACCTCCATGTTCCGTCGGGTGCGCTCGTTGTCCACGATGTCGGACCCGGTGTCGGGGAAGTCGATCCGCGGCTGGCTGCGGACCACGATCCGCACCGTCGAGCCGACCATCCTGGCATCCACGTGGGAGCCGTCCGGGGTGAGCGAGCCGATCACCTTCGGCTCCCCGGACAGGTCGACGAGGACGTAGCGCGGCCCCGGGCTCGGCGCGCGCTTGGCCGTCGCGCCGTACGGGATGATTCCGCCGCCGGAGAAGAGCACCAGCGCCCTGTCCCCGCTGACCAGCAGGTCGGCCGGGGCCCACGCCTGCTCGGCGTCCACCAGCTTGAGTGTGCCGGTGACCTTCCTGGTCGCGGTGTCCACCACCCTGAGCACGCCGCGGTTCACGGTGATCACCCGGTCGCCGTCGGTCTTCACCAGATCGGGCTCGTCGACTCCGGCCTCGTGCGTGTTCGTGGTGGAGTGCTCGGGCGGCGCCGCGCCGCCGACCTTGGCGGCGGCGGCGTCCGACCGCGCCTCCGCGTACAGGATCGGGGGGCCGCCGAGGCCCCACGGGCCGACGTTCTTCGCCGTCGCCGCGCGCAGCCCGGCCAGCATGTCGTCGCAGCCGCTGTAGGAGACCAGCCTGATGTTCCCCAACGTGACCGGTGCCGCGGGTCCGGCACCGCTCTTCGTCTCCGTAGAACTGCACGCCGTGGCGAGCAGGGCCGCGGCGAGGGTGACCGCGCCGGCTGTACGAATCGATGTCCTCATGCCACTACGACGGATCGGAAGGGGGGGTGGTTCAATGCTTCGCTACCCGTGAGTAGCCACGGCCCGCCTCTCGCGATTACCCTGCGAACATGGCCGTTCCCCCTGAAATGACACGGGCCCTCGACCCCCGCATGATCGAACGTGTCGTACCGCACGTGACCTCCGCCGGCAAGACGCAGGAGATCACGGCGCCGTTCACCGGCGAGGTGCTCGCCGAGTTGCCCATTTCCACCGCCGACGACGTCCGCGCCGCGCACGCCGCGGCGCGGGAGGCGCAGCGGGCGTGGGCGGCGCTGCCCGTGAGGGAGCGGGCCGAGCCCTTCCTCCGCCTGCACAACGCCATCCTCGACCGGCGCGAGGAGATCCTCGACGTGGTCCAGTGGGAGACCGGCAAGGCGCGCAGGCACGCCTTCGAGGAGGTGCTCGACGTCGCGGGCTGCTCCCTCTACTACGCGCGGCGGACCCCCGGCCTGCTGGAGACCAGATCGCGGGCCGGGATACTGCCCGTGGCCACCAGGACCGTCGAGGCGCGCCGGCCCCGGGGAACGGTGGCCCTGATCTCGCCGTGGAACTACCCGCTCTCGCTCGGTGTCACCGACGCCGTCCCCGCGCTGCTCGCGGGGAACGCGGTGGTCCACAAGCCCGACACCCAGACCGCGCTGTCCACGCTGTGGACCATCGACCTGCTGGTCTCCCTCGGCATGCCCCGCGAGATCTGGCAGGTCGTCCTCGGCGAACCCGCCGAGGTGAGCGACCCGCTGATCGACGGCGCCGACTACGTGGCGTTCACCGGCTCCACCCGGGCCGGCCGGAAGATCGCCGAGGAGGCCGCCAGGCGACTGATCGGCTGCTCGCTGGAGCTCGGCGGCAAGAACCCGATGCTGGTACTCGACGACGCCGACCTCGACACCGCGACCCAGGGCGCGCTGCGCGCCTGCTTCACCAACGCGGGGCAGCTCTGCCTGTCCATCGAGCGGCTCTACGTCCACGACTCGGTGCACGACGCCTTCGTGGAGAAGTTCGTCCGGCAGGTCAGGAACATGCGGCTCGGCGCGGGACTCGACTGGAGCGTGCAGATGGGCTCGCTCTCCTCGCTGCGGCAGTTGGAGGCGGTCGGCGCCCAGGTGGACGACGCCGTCGCGAAGGGCGCCAGGGTGCTGGCCGGCGGGAAGGCCCGCCCCGACCTCGGCCCGCTGTTCTACGAGCCCACCGTCCTGACCGGCGTCGACGAGAGCATGGAGCTCTGCCGCGCCGAGACCTTCGGCCCCGTGGTCGCGATCTACCGCTTCGGCGACGACGACGAGGCGGTCGAGAAGGCGAACGACACCTCCTACGGGCTCAACGCCTCCATCTGGACCCGCGACCTGTCACGCGGGCGCGCGCTGGCCTCCCGGATCAAGGCGGGCACCGTCAACATCAACGAGGGGTACGCCTCGGCCTACGCCTCCTACGACGCGCCCATGGGCGGGATGAAGGCCTCGGGGCTCGGCCGCCGGCACGGCGTCGAGGGGCTGCTGAGGTACACCGAGGCGCAGACCGTCTCCAGCCAGGCGTCCTGGCTGGGCTTCGAGCCGATCCTCGGCATGGCGTACGAGAAGTACGCCGACACCCTCGCGGGCGCGCTCAGGGTCATGAAGGCGCTCCATCTGAAGTGAGGCATGGATCACGCGAGGCGTCCCCGGAGGTCGTCATCGAAGGCCGTCGTCTGAAAGGGAGCCGCCGTGTTCGACCATGACGTGCTGGTGATCGGCTCCGGCTTCGGCGGGAGCGTCTCCGCGCTGCGGCTGACCGAGAAGGGCTATCGGGTCGCGGTGCTGGAGGCGGGGCGCCGCTTCGACGAGGGCACGCTCCCCAAGACCTCCTGGCGGGCCCGCGACTTCCTGTGGGCGCCGGGGCTGGGCATGAAGGGCATCCAGCGCATCCACCTGCTCCGCGGCCAGAAGGGCACCGGCGTCATGGTCCTGGCGGGCGCCGGGGTCGGCGGGGGCTCCCTGGTCTACGCCAACACCCTCTACGAGCCGCCGGAGGTGTTCTTCCAGGATGCCCAGTGGTCGGGCATCACCGACTGGAAGGCCGAGCTCGCCCCCTACTACGACCAGGCCAGGCGGATGCTGGGCGTGGTGCTCAACCCGACGGTCACCAGGGCCGACGAGGTGATGCGCACCGTCGCCGAGCGGATGGGCGTGGGCGACACCTTCCACCTGGCCCCGGTCGGCGTCTTCTTCGGCCCTCCGGGCGTCGAGGTGGACGACCCCTACTTCGGGGGCGCGGGGCCGCGCCGCAGGGGCTGCACCGAGTGCGGCGAGTGCATGACGGGCTGCCGCCACGGGGCCAAGAACATGCTGGTCAAGAACTACCTCTACCTGGCGGAGGGGGCCGGGGCCACGGTCCTGCCCGAGACCACGGTCACCTCGGTCGTCCCGGCCGGCGGCGGCTACCGGGTCGAGACGCACCGGACGGGCGCGCCCTGGCGCCGCCGCGCGTTCACCGCCGAGCACGTGATCTTCGCGGCGGGGACGTACGGCACCCAGCGCCTGCTGCACCGGCTCAAGGCCGCCGGGACCCTGCCCCGGCTCTCCGACCGGCTGGGCACCCTCACCAGGACCAACTCCGAGGCCCTGCTCGGCTTCGAGCGCCCGTCGGTCAAGGGGGAGAAGCTCAACCACGGGGTGGCGATCACCTCCTCCATCCATCCCGACGCCCACACGCACATCGAGCCGGTCCGCTACGGCGACGGTTCCAACGCGATGGGCCTGCTCCGCACCCTGCTCATCGACGGCGGCGGAGCGCCGCGCTGGCTCAAGTTCCTCGGCGAGGCCCTGCGCAGGCCCCACCTGGTGCCGAGGTTGTTCGACCACCGCCGCTGGTCCGAGCGCACGATCATCGCGCTGGTCATGCAGGCCAAGGACAACTCGATCACCCTGTCCATGCGCAGGGGGCTCTTCGGCCGCAGGCTCCGCTCAGGGCGGGGCCACGGCGAGCCCAACCCCACCTGGCTGCCCGCCGGGCACGAGTTCGTCCGGCACGCGGCCGAGGAGATCGGCGGCATGCCGGGCGGCACCTGGCTCGACCTGTTCGACATCCCGGCCACCGCCCACTTCCTGGGCGGCTGCGCCATCGGCGCCGGGCCGGAGACCGGGGTGATCGACCCCTACCACCGCGTCCACGGCCATCCGGGCCTGCACGTCGTCGACGGCTCCGCGGTCTCCGCCAACCCCGGCGTCAATCCCTCCCTCACCATCACCGCCCAGGCCGAGCGCGCGATGGCCTTCTGGCCCAACCGGGGAGAGGCCGACCCCCGCCCCGCCCAGGGCTCCCCGTACGCCCGCCTGCCCCCCGTCGCCCCCGCCAACCCCACCGTCCCCACCACCGCCCCCGGCGCCCTCCGCCTCCCCATCGTGGACATCACCTGAGCGGCACTTCGTCCATGGCACGTGAGGCGGGTCGACGATCAAGGACTGGCATCAGGCCATCGCGTGACAGAGGCGCTCGCGGTCTTTTGCCGGAAGCCGCCGCTGGAGGCGCCGGGCGCGGATGAGCGAATCCGTGATCTCGCACACCTCGGCGAGTTCCACCTCCATGGGCGAGACCTCGGCAAGACGGTTCTGGTGAAGCCAGGTCGCCACCTCCGCCCACGACCAGAGGCTCACGCGGGGGCGCCGCACCTTCGGCTCGGGAAAGCCTCCCGGCCCGCGGCGTCCGACGGCCCAATGGTCGGCTGTGGCGAAGCTCCGGCCGGTGCGGTCGGCGATCTCGGCGAGCGTCACGAGGTCCTCACTCACCCCGGTCACCTCGATCCCCACCGAGCGCCCCTGGGCGATGGCGGACGCGACCGCCTCCACCGCCCCGGTCGCCTCACGATCAAACGAGGCGATGCCGGGTCCGCCCGTGGCCGGGTCGAGTGACACCGTGGCGTCGTCCCATCCAGCCTCGTACAGCGCGTCGATCACCGTTTCGCCGCTCGGGGCCATGAAGTGAAGTTCGAAACTGTAGACGGTCACGGGACTCGCCCTCCCTCTGGTAGATCGTTCTCAAACCCACGCGGGCACTGGTCGACGAGACGTCGCAGCCGCCTGGCGTGCGCCTCCGGGGAGGGCGGTGTCGACCAGATGGACGAGGGAGGCCTGCACCCCTGACGTCCACCGGGACACAAAGCGCGCCCCCATGCGTGACCTCCTGCCTTCTCGATGATCCAGCCTGCGGCGATCATGTGATCGATCGCCACTCGTATTTCCTTGCTGGGATGCCGATCCATGCAGAGATGATGATATCTGATGTAGAGTTAATTCTACAGAACAGATAAGTTGATCGGGCGGAAGGCCGGTTCGTAGCTGAGGGCCGTCTCGACAGGTCCGATCTCGTCGGGCAAGATCCTCCGATCTACCGCCTATGGCATCTCATCCTCCGGGATTTGGCTCGGTTGGCGGGGTGTCATGAATTCGAGCAGTATCCCGATGTCAACGACCCCCTCCTGAAGGAGGGGGCTTGAGGTGCAGCGATGCGCTTTGAAGCCCCGCGTTGACCAGCCCTGGCCGTCAGCTCAAGGAGGTGCGTTTTGATGGCCACGTTGAACATAAGATCGCAGACCCACCGGCGGGTGCTTCCTCAGCCTGCCGCTCTGGAATCCGTGGGAGCAGACACGCCCGAGGGTGGGCACGA
>NZ_JBEXGU010000194.1:0-16878 GCF_040607515.1 Streptosporangium sp. NPDC005286
GGCCGCCGGCCGGTGGGGCAGGCTCGCCCGGGAGGCCCTGGGCGAGCGGGCCGGAGAGGGAACTCGGTCGCCGGTCCGGGGGAGCTTGGACGGGCGGCCGTCCGGTCAGGGGACGGGGGCTTGGTGGATCCCGTGGTCATCCGGACAGGTGTCAGGAGGCGGTCTCTTCATGGTTGTCCAGATGGTCGTCCAGCCGTGCGGCGGTGGCGAGCGGAAGGCGGAGGACGAACCGTGCGCCGCCCAGGGGAGAGCCGTCCACCTTGATGGTTCCCAGGTGGGCTTCGGCGATGTCGCGGGCGATCGTGAGGCCGAGCCCGGTGCCTCCCCGGTTGCGGCAGCGGGCCGTGTCCAGCCGGGTGAACCGCTCGAAGACCCGTTCCCTGTCGGCGTCGGCGATGCCCTCCCCGTCGTCGGTGACGGTCAGCTCGCCGTATTCACCGTCCCTGCGCACCTCGACCAGCACCGTGCGCCTGGCATGGCGCTGCGCGTTGTCCAGGAGGTTGGAGAGGAGCCGGTCGATCTCCGCGTCGACGACGTTCGCCCTGACACCGGGGGCGAGCCGAAGTCGTACGGGGATGTCGTCCTCGCGCCGCGAGACCGTGGCGCGGGCCAGCTCGCCCAGGTCCGTGCTGACGAACGCGTCCGGCGGGTTCGTGCCGACCTTCGCCAGCATCAGCAGGTCGCTGACGATCTTCTGAAGCCGGCCGACGTTTCCCAGCGCGTCTGCCAGCAGCTCGCTCAGGTCCGTCTCCTCGGGATGCAGCCGGGCCTCTTCCAGGAGAGCCCTGAGCCCGGCGATCGGGGTGAACAGCTCGTGTGAGGCGTCGGACACGAATCGCCGCTGCTGGACCAGAGACCGGTCGATCCGGTTCCTGGCGCTCTCCATCCGCTTCAGCAGGTCGCTGGTCGCCAGGGCGAGACAAATGATCTCGTCCGACCCTGGGAGCCCGTGGAACCGGCTGCTCAGATCGTTGACGTGCGGCGACATTGAGGTCCGTTTCGGTCTGCACCAATCGGCGCGTTCTTCAAGGAGGGGGGTGGAGCCTCGTCATCGGCTCGACACCGCGGCGGAGGTTCCCCGTCTCCCCGGGCGGTTGCCCTCACCACCATGATGTTGTCCCCGCCGCCCGTCGTCTGCGCTGGCAGCCCCCGTTTGTCGCTTCACGCCAGCGGGATACCGGCATTCCGGCTACCTGCAATGCCCCGGGCTCCTGTCCGCGTGGGACGCCGGATCAGCCGGAAGGTATCAAAGTCCTGTGGGTCCTTGACTGGGGCTGTTGAGCCCATTGCGATCTGGGTAAAGTGTGGATCGATCGTTTTGACCAGCTTTACCCGGGGAGTTCAGGACATGCGACTTACTCTGCGCCGGGCCCTCGCCGTCGGCGCCGCGCTCGCGCTCGTCGGGATCATGACGCCCGGGGCCGCGTACTCGCAGGACGATCCCCGCAGCTGCAACGATCTGATGGGGGCCGACGCCCCGGCCTACGTCGTGTGTCACTGGCTGGCCAAGCCGGAAGAGGCCCTCGGCGTCGCGCTCTTCTGGGGCAGCGACGACGCGGCCCACCTCAAGGAGGCCGGCCCGGTCGACGGCAAGTTCATCGACTGCTCGGCCGGCGCCTGCCCCGAGCCGCCCGGCGGCGGCGCCGAGGGCGACGAGAACTCCCCCCTCCCCGAGGGGGCGGGAGAGGACGGCGCGCCCGAGTGCGAGGCGGGCCAGCAGTGCTCGATCGACGGGCACGATGAGGGCGGCGACGGCACCGTCAACGGATCCGAACTGACCGGTGCCGCCAAGTCGACCTCCACGAGCACCCAGGATCCCGCCGTCGCGGCGGCCGCGCGGACTCCGGCCGGCCAGGCGATCACCGCGGCGAAGGCCCAGCAGCTGCGGGTCTGGATCGACACCGAACTGGCCGACGACTGGAAGGCGGGCACCGAGACCTTCACCGCCGCCGTCAAGCGCATCGGCGCGCTTGCCGCGCGTCCGGAGGTCGCGGGCATCCGGTTCACCTCCCAGCTGGGCTACAACAGCACGTTCAAGACGGACGCGGAGATCACCGCGTTCGTCACCGCGGCCTCCGACGCCCTCCGCCAGGCCGCGCCCGGCAAGCGGCTGGGCGTGCACACCGTGGTTCCCGAGCTCGCCTGCGGCGCCAACGACACCTGCAAGGCGGAGATGCGCAAGCGGTACCCGCTGCTCGCCCCCGAGAAGATCGAGTCCCCGCTGATCGCGGGCCGCGTCGACCAGCTCTCCCTGGACACCGGCCTGCTGTACGGCGGCTACGACACCTGGAAGATCGACGCCGAGCAGGCCCACCGCAACCAGTGGATCCAGGTCCGTGCCCGGTCGTGGGACGTCCTGACCCAGATCGCCGCGGAGGAGACCGGTCTCGTCGGCCAGGTGACCGATGAGCAGATCGCCTCCCGGCTGTCGGTGCCCGTCAAGGACGGCGCCGCCCAGCAGGTGAACGTCTGGACCCGCGTCCAGGACGCCCAGGGCGCGGTGAACCGGCTGACCGCCTGGGACCAGCTGAAGAAGCTCACCCCGATCCAGCGTCGCCTGGCCGCCGTCTACGACCCGGCCAACCCCGAGGTGGACGTGACCACCGACCTCAAGAAGCTCGCCGAGGCCTTCGGCCAGATCTATCTCGCGGCCGTCTGACGCACTCCCGCGATCTCCCGGTGAAGCGGCTAAGGCCGGTTTCACCGGGACCGGCAGACCTGGCCGGCGGGCGGGGCGAGCGGTGGAGTCCCCGGCCTCCTGGCTTTCCGGGTGCCGACGGCCACCGGGCCGGGCGGGGAGGACGTCACGTGCCTCCGTGATCGGTGAGATGTTCCAGCGCGGTGAGGTCGATCTCCATGACGCTCGTCCCCGGTGGCAGGCCCAGGGCCTGGACCGTGGCGGCGTGCAGCTCGCCGGCGTGGCCGAGCACCGCCTCGCCGACGAGCAGTTCCAGGCAGCGTCCAGGGCGCCAGGGCGCGTACTCGGTGGGGCGCGTGATCAGGCCGGCCCCCATGACGTGCGCGGCCGTCCGCGCGGTGTCGACGGCGCGGGCCCACGACGACTCGCCGGTCAGGGCGATGGCGAGATGGCTGGGCTGGGCGGGGACGGTGGCGTTCAGCGCGTCGAGCCGGCTCGCGGTGGGGCGGTGGTCCGTCAGGGGCGAGAGGGTGGGGTCGGCGCCCGTGCGGGGTGTGAAGACCACTCCCTGCTCGAAGAGCGCCGGGTAGTGATTTCCCAGGGCGAGGTTGAGCCCCAGCGCGGCCAGCAGCCCGGGGAGGAGCGTGGTGCGCAGCGACGGCTCGCGCGGGCTGATCGGGTTCGTGAGCGTCAGCGTGGCGCGGCGCGGGTCGTCGGGCGCCAGGCCGAAGGCGTCCCATGCGGCGTCGCAGACGAAGGGGAAGCGCGGCGTCTCGACGTACCCCGCCCCCGCCAGCGCGTGCCCGATCCGCCGTCGCAGGCTCTGCGAGCGGGTGAGCCCCCCGCCGGCCTCCCGTCCCCGCAGGCCTCTCCTGCCGTGACCGCCTCGGGTCAACGGGATGATCTCCAGATCGGGCACGGCCCGTGCGGCCGGCACGGCGCGTGTGGTGGCCGTGGTCCGGGGGCGGGGAGTGGGCCTGGGCCTGCCGCCGGGGGCGAACTCGTCCATCCCGAGCGGGAAGCGGATGTCGCCGCCGACGATGTCGCTGATGTCCTTCAGGCCGTGCCGGAGCATCAGGGTGCGCTCGACGCCCACGCCGAAGGCGAACGCGCCGTACCTGTGCGGATCGACGCCGCAGGTGGTCAGCACCAGGGGGCGGACCGTGCCGCACCAGCCCCACTCGATCCATCCCCCGCCGCCGCACGTCCCGCACGGCCCCGCGGAGGCGTCCCCGGAGACGTCCTCCCGGACGCCGTGGCAGACCGCGCACTCCACGTACACCTTCGCCGACGGGTCGGTGTAGGCGGACCGGTGGGTGCGGAGCCGGGTCACCGTGCCCCTGCCGAACACGGCGGCGGCGAAGTGGTCGAGGGTCTTCTTCAGGTCGACCATGGTGAGCCCCAGGTCGACGGCGAGGCCCTCGACCTGGTTGAACACCGGGCTGTGGATGGTGTCGGTCGCGTCGGGACGGAAGGCGCGGCCCGCGCAGACCAGGCGGAGCGGCGGGGTTCTGCCGAGCATCGCCCGCACCTGCGCCGGTGAGGTGCGGGTACGCAGCACGAGGCCCGACCTCCCGCCGGGCTCCGCGAGGTCTTCGAGGTGGAAGGCCCGGTCGGGGGTGCGGCCGGGGTGGTCGTCGTCCATGTTGAGCGCGTCAAAGGCGAACCACTCGGCCTCGACCTCGGGTCCTTCGACGATGCGGTAACCAAGGTCGAGAAAGACGTCGGTCATCTGCTCGGCCATGACGGTCACCGGATGCCGGGCCCCGCGCGAGTCGTGCGGCGCGCTCCCGGCACGTCCGCTGGATGCGCTCCTCATTGACTGTGCTGCCTCTTCCTGTGTGAGCGCGCTTCCCCGAGACGGTCAGGCGAGAGCCGCGGGTCACCCTTCGCGGGGATACGACGGCACGCGACCGGACGACCTCGCACGTGAGACCGGAGGTCGCCTTCGGGAAGGGGATCCACGTCCGACGTCCGTTACGGAACGCCGGGGTTCACGCGCGACCTCGAACGTCCGCCACGCTGGGTGTTGAAACAACTACTCAAAGTTATTATCTGGTCAACGGTGAGTCAACACGCCACCGGGTCGGCGATGAGGGTTCGAGAGGACGGCCGTTCCGTCAGGGGCAGGTCATCGGCGCGTGTCCGCTTCTTTGGGAAGCGGATTCCCCCGGGGCCCGCCGAACGCCGCCGGGTGATGTCGACGGCAGCGGATCGTCGGGCCGGGACCGGCGACCGCCGCGCATCCGGCTCTCACATTCCGCCGAGCAGGTTCCAGACGTTCTCCTGCTCCCGGGGTGCGGAGGCGTCGTCCTGGGCGGCCTTCAGGCCCAGGGCGGACAGGATCATCGGGAAGGACCTGCGGAACTCGCGCTCCCAGTAGGGCCAGCTGTGGGTGCCGTCCCGGTACAGGTGCACCACGGGCTTGATGCCGTGGAAGCGGAGCTTGGCGATCAGGTCCCTGGCCGTGTAGGCGGAGATCGGCTCACCGAGATGGGCCGGGCTCCAGGGGACTCCCGGCGGGTCGAGTTCGCCCAGCCTGCTGGTCGTGCCGCTGGAGATGTAGATGCTCACGCCGCGCAGGTTCCCGGCGTGGGCCGCGGGGTCGTTGGCCCTCCAGACGTTCCGGTTCCTGAGCGGATCGCCCCACAGCGCCTGCGGATCCTGTCCCTCGGAGGCCTGTGCGTTCATGATGAGCTCGGGGATGCCCGGCAGGCGGGTGGACATGACGCCGCTGTAGGCGCCCACGAAGCGGAACATCCCCCGGTGCAGCGCGGCGTACTTCATCGCGCCGTACGCGCCCATGGAGAGCCCCGCGACGGCGCGGCGGCTCCCCGTGCGGTAGCCGGTCTCCAGCAGGCGGCGCACCTCGGACGTGTGGAAGGTCTCCCAACCGGGTGCGCCTCCCTTGCCCTTGTTGTACCAGTTCGAGTAGTTACCCGCCCGGCCCGCCTCGGGCATCACGATGATCGCGTCCATGTCCTCGGTCATGCTCGCGATGTCGGTCATCCGGGTCCACGAGGTGTAGTCGTCGGCGCCGCCGTGCAGCAGGTACAGGACCGGCCAGGTGCGGCGCGCGCCCTTCGACCAGCCCTGGGGCACCAGCACGCGGACCGGCAGGGTCGCGTTGACCGCGGGCGACGAGATCTGGAGGTCGAGCATGCGCGGGCCGAGCCAGGTCTCCTTGACCACGCGCGCGGCGCCCGGCCTGGCGGCAGGCCAGGGCCCCCATGGGCTCCTGCCTCCCTTGCCGGCGGAGGGGCTCGGGCTCGGCTGTGGTTTCACCGCCGGTCTCACCGCCGAGGCGGTCCTGCCCGCCGATCTCGTGATCAGGGCGTTGCTCTCCGCGGGCTTCTCCCTCCGGACGGTCCCTCCCGCCGGGTTCACCTCCGGAGCGGTCCGGGCCGCCGCGCCTGCCTCGCCGCTCCTGTCACCGAGTGCCGACGCCCAGGCCGGGTCGGCGTGCGCGGTCGAGGGGAGTCCGACGACAAGCGCGGTCGCCAGCGCCAGAAGTCCGCGTCGAGCAGGTCGCATGGTCGTTCCTCCGCCCGGCCTGGAGACAGTGGCCGTGGCAGGCGACCCTAGGCGGGGTGATCACCTCTCAGCTATGAGCGTTCGCAACGAAATGACGCGGTCGCTTGCGCTTTAACCACAAATCTCATCAGATATCGCGCGTTATCACGTTCGTTATAAAACGCCGAGATGGATTGTGGTCTGCCATGGCTCCCTTATCCCGATACGTCTGGGTAAGTTTGCCGACCACCTCGGGTGTTCTTGGAGCTGCCACGTGGACCTGTTCGGTGAAGACGAGATTCGCCGCTTCCTCACGGGGCGTATCGCGGCCCGCTGTCGCCTGTCCCTCGCGGACGTCGACCCCGACCGTCCCCTGGAGGAGTTCGGGCTCTCCTCCCGCGACGCCGTCGCGGTGGCGGGGGAGTTGGAGGTGCTTCTCGGCCGCGAGCTGGGACCCACGCTGGTCTGGGAGTATCCCACGATCAACCGCCTGGCCAGGGGGCTCGCGCCCCGCGCGCGGACCGCCCCGGAGAAGGCCGGACCGGCCGTCTCCGACGAGCCGATCGCGGTGATCGGCGTCGGGTGCCGCCTCCCCGGCTCGGTACGCGGCCCCGGAGACTTCTGGCGGCTGCTCATGGCGGGCGGCGACGCCGTCGGCCAGGTGCCCGAGGGCCGGTGGGAGCCCTTCGACGACGGATCTCCCCGCACCGCCGAGGCTCTGGCCAGGACGACCAGGCACGGCGGCTTCCTGGAGGACATCGCCGGGTTCGACGCGGAGTTCTTCGGGATCGTCCCCGGCGAGGCCGAGACCATGGACCCGCAGCAGCGGCTGCTGCTGGAGACGGCCTGGGAGGCGCTGGAGCACGCGGGCGTCGCGCCCCGGTCGTTGCGCGGCAGCCGTACCGGCGCGTTCGTCGGCATATCCGGCAACGAGTACGCCCACCTGACCACGGCCGACACCGCGAGGGTGGACGCCTGGACGGCGACGGGCGCGGCGTTCAGCATCGCCGCCAACCGGCTCTCCTACCTGCTGGACCTGCGCGGGCCCAGCCTGGCGGTCGACACCGCGTGCTCGTCCTCGCTGGTCGCCACGCACCTCGCCGCAGGCAGCCTCAGGTCGGGGGAGAGCGACCTGGCCATCGCCGCCGGGGTCAACCTGCTGCTCTCACCCGTGATCACCATGGCGTTCGACCAGGGCGGCGGCACCGCGCCCGACGGGCGCTGCAAGAGCTTCGACGCCTCGGCGGACGGGATGGTCAGGGCCGAAGGCTGCGGGGTCGTCGTGCTCAAGAGGCTGTCCGACGCCCAGCGGGACGGCGACCGGGTCATGGCGGTGCTCCGCGCCACCGCGGTGAACCAGGACGGCCGGTCGAACGGGCTGGTCGCGCCCAACCCCGAGGCCCAGGAGGAGCTCCTGCGTGGCGTCTACTCGGGTCTGGGCAGTCCCGGCTACATCGAGGCGCACGGCACCGGCACCTTCCTGGGCGATCCGATCGAGGCCCGCGCCATCGCCGCCGCCCTCTGCGAGGGCCGTACCGCGCCGCTGCTCCTCGGCTCCGCGAAGAGCAACCTCGGCCACCTGGAGGCCGCCGCCGGGATCACCGGCCTGATCAAGACGGTCCTCGCCCTCCACCACGGCGTGATCCCGCCCAGCGTCCACTTCCACCGGCCCAACCCGCACATTCCCTGGGAACATCTCCAGGTCGTCACCGCCCCAACCCCCTGGCCGGACGGGTACCCCCTGGCGGGTGTCTCCTCCTTCGGCTTCGGCGGCACCAACGCCCACGCCGTCCTGGAGCCCGCTCCGCAGTGGCGGGAACCGGAGCGCGAGGGGCCGGTAGCGAAGATCTTCCTACTCACGGACGTGTCTCCCGAGCGGGTCAGGGATCATGCCGGGACGCTCGCGAACTGGGCCGACGCCGAACTCGCCGAGCCCGATGCCGCCTCCCCGGACGCGTCCGCCGCCGGGAGCACCCCCGCCGCGGGGGTTCGGCGGCAGGTCTCGCTCGGCGATGTCGCGCACACCCTCGCCCGGCGGGCGGGGCGGGGCAGGGCAGGGGCCGCGGTCGTGGCCGCGAACCGGGAGGAACTGGTCGCCGGGCTGCGGGCCGTACGGGACGGGACGGGCGTCACCGGAGCGGCGCCGGCCGGGGGGCGCGGGCCGGTCTGGGTGTTCTCCGGCTACGGATCGCAGTGGGCGGGCATGGGAGCCCGCCTCTACGCGGAAGAGCCGATATTCGCCCGGACCATCGACGAACTGGACCCGATGCTCGCCGAGGAGGCGGACATCCGGCTGCGCGAGATCATCGCCGAGGGGGCGGACGTGCCGGGGGTGGCCATCGCGCAGCCGGTGATCTTCGCGGTGCAGGTGGCGCTGGCCCGGCTCTGGACGGCGTACGGGACGCGGCCGGCGGCGGTCGTCGGGCACTCCATGGGGGAGGTCGCGGCCGCCGTGGTCGCGGGCGGGATCGGGCTGCGGGACGCGGTACGGGTGATCTGCCGCCGGGCCGCGCTGCTCGGCACCATCGGCGGCGGCGGGGCCATGGCGGTGCTTGAGGTGCCCGCCGAGGAGGTGCCCGGTGACCTGCACGTCGCGGTGTACTCCTCGCCCAGGCAGTGCGTCGTCACCGGCGACCCCGACCGGCTGGCCGCCTTCGCCGCCGAGGTCGAGGCCCGCGGCCTGCTCGCGCGGGTGCTGACCGCCGAGGGTGCCGGGCACTCGCCACAGGTCAAGCCGCTCCTGCCCAGGCTCCGCGAGGCCCTGGAGGGCATCGCGGGCGGCAAGCCGGAGCTCCCGTTCTACTCGACGGTCTTCGACGACCCCCGCGAGGTGCCGACCTTCGAGCCCGCCTACTGGGCGGCGGGGGTCCGCCGCCCGGTCCGCCTGCTCGACGCGATCAGGGCCGCCGCGGCGGACGGTCATACCCTCTTCACCGAGATCAGCCCGCACCCGGTCCTGGCCGGAGCGCTGCGCGAGAGCCTTCCTGCGGGAACGGTGATCACCCACTCCCTGCGCCGGGGCCACGACGAGGAGATCCGCGCCCAGCTCGCCGCGACCGTGGTCGCGATGCCCTCGCTGCTGCTGCCGTCCTCCTCCGGCACGCTCGCCGACGTTCCACCGTCACCCTGGCGGCACGAACGCCACTGGGTCTCCGCCGCCAGGTCGTCCGCGCTCCCGCCGGGCACCCATCCGCTGCTCGGGGTGCACGTCGAGAGCCCGGCGGGGCACGTGTGGACGACCAGGCTGGACGACCTGTCCGACCTCCCCTGGCGGCTGGAGCCCGCGGTGTGGCAGCCGCACGGCCTGCCGGTCATGCCGCTGGCCGCGGTCGCGGCCCTGGCCCAGGCGGCGGCCCTCACCGTGTACGGTCAGGCCGAGCTGGCCGACGTCACCCTGAACGGCTTCCTGCCGCTGCCCGCCACGGTCACCACCACCCTCACCCCTTCGGGCGAGGTCGAGATCGACGCCAGGAACGCCGCCGGGGGCTGGGTCCGGTACGGCACCGCGAGGATCGTCGCGGACTCGCCCGTCGTCGCCGCCGTACCGAGCCCGGCCGAGCTGGCCGGACGGCTACGCGTACCGGCGGGGACGCCGGTCGAGATCGAGGTGCTGGAGCCGGACGGCACCCCGGTCGGGCTGCTGGCCAGGGACGTCCCGGCCGGCGCGCTACCGGTGCCCCTGGCGGGCAAGCTGGTGCGGCGCCTCTGGGCCACCGAGGCGGGGACCGACGCCCGGCCCGCGGAGCGGGGACTCGACTCCCTCCGGGCCCGTGGCTGGCTCATCCTGGCCGGAGACGAGAACCCGCGGGCCGAGCGCCTGGCCACCGAGCTCGCCGCCGCCGGGCACGCCGCCCGCACGCTCACGATGCCCTGCCTCTCCCCGCGCCCTGCCGCGGCCTCGTCCCTGGTGCCGGCCCAGCGACCCGCCCCGCACACCGCGACCCGCCTCGTACCGTCGCCCCCGGCCGGACTACCGGCGAGTGACGAGATCGTGCTGCTCGTCCCCGCGGGGCTGACCCCGGCGGGGAGCGAGGCGCTGCTCCTCGCGGTGACCGCGATCGTCCGCGAACTCGTGGGGCCGCGGGCCGGTGAGGGGCCCGGCGGCGGTGCCGGCACCCGCCTGAGGATCGTCACCGACCGGGCACAGGCCGTACTGGACGGGGAGCCGGGTGACCCGGGGGCCGCCGCGCTGCGCGGGCTGGTCCGGGTCCTGGCCTTCGAGCATCCGGAGCTGCGAGCCTGCCTGGTGGACGTCGACGACACGGAGTCGCTCCTGACGGAGCTGGCGGCCGACGAGCCGGACGACGAGGTCGCCTGGCGCTTCGGCATCCGGTACACCGCCCGTCTCGCCGCCGTACCCGACCTGGCGGGCGGCCCTGACTCCGGCGCCGGTGCCGGCGCGGCCCACGGGCCCGGCACGGTCGGGCGGCGCAGGGCGACGCCGGTGGTACGGCGCGGCGGGGGATACCTGATCACCGGAGGGTACGGCGGCCTGGGGCTGGTCGTGGCCCGCTGGCTGGCCGAGCGGGGCGCGGGGCGGATCGTGCTCGGCGGACGGTCGGGGCCGTCCGCCGAGGGGGCCGCCGAGATCGAGCGGCTGCGCGAGCTGGGCGTCGACGTCCAGGTGGTGACCGGCGACCTGGCCGCGCCGGGGGTCGCCGTACGGCTGGTCAGGGCCGTGATCGACGGAGGGGTGTGGCTCCGTGGCGTGGTGCACGCGGCGGGCGTGCTGGACGACCGCCTCGTCGTCGACGTGGGCTCGCCGGACCTGCACCGGGTCTGGTCGGCCAAGGTCCACGGCGGCCTGGCACTGCACCAGGCGACCAGGCACGCGAGCCTGGACTGGTGGGTGGCGTTCTCCTCGGCGGCCGCGCTGCTCGGCTCGCCCGGACAGGCCGCCTACGCGGCGGCGAACGCCTGGCTGGACGCGCTCTGCGACCTGCGCAGGTCCGAGGGACTGCCGGGAACGACGATCAACTGGGGCACCTGGGCCGAGGTCGGCGGGGCGAGCCAGGTGGCGCCGCCCGCCGTCTCGCCCATCACACCCGGCGAGGGAGTCGAGGCGCTGGAGGCGCTTCTCGCCGCCGAGGCGGACGCGGCGGGCGTGCTACGGCTGGACGTGGCGACCGCCGTCGAGCTGTTCCCCGGCATCGCGCGCATGCCGTACTTCGCCGACCTGGCGGGCGCGGGGGCGAGCGCCGGAGGCTGGGCGGGTGTCGAGGCCCTGGCCGACATGGAGCCGGGCAGGGCCGTCGAGATCGTGGTCGGCAAGATCAGGGAGCGGACGGCGGCGGTGCTGGGGTTCGACGTCGCCTGGCTCCAGGAGGACACGGTGCTCACCGAGGCGGGCCTCGACTCGCTGGCGGCCACCCGGCTGCGCGGCACGATCGAGCACGACTTCGGGGTGGCGGTGCCCGCCGCGCCGATGCTGCAGGGGGCGACCCTCGGGGACGTGGCCATGGCCGTCGCCGCGGAGCTCGGCCTGCGCGGCACGGCGGCCCCGGCCCGCCAGGTGGAACCGAGGGACGCGGCGGAGCGGCAGGTCGTCGCCGCGCTCACCCGGATACTCGGGCGCGAGCCGGGGGTGACCGAGGAGATTCCCGAGGACGTCCTGCCGGTCCTGCTCGACGTCCTCGGCCGGGAGACGGGCCGTGCGCTCGCCGAGGGCGAGGGTGAACAGGCCGGTCTGCGGACCGGTGCCCAGCTGGCCGACCTAATACGGGGGATCGACGAGGAGGAGGCCGCCCGTGGCCTCGTCCGCCCGCTCACCCCCGCCGCCCACGCCTACCTGGCGGCCCGCCCTACGGAGGCGGGGGAGCGGGTGCCGCTCTTCCTGGGGCATCCGGCGGGTGGGACCACGGGGGTGTACTCGCTGCTGGCGGGGCTGCTCGGCGCCGAGCAGGTGGTGTTCGGGCTGGAGCGGCCGACGGACATGGGCGTGTTCGGCCCCGAGGCCGGGGTCGAGGAGCGGGCCGCCCGGTACGTGGAGGAGATCAGGAAGGTGTGTCCCTCCGGCCCCTACCGGCTGGGGGGTTGGTCGTTCGGGGGAATCCTGGCGTTCGAGATCGCGCGGCGGCTCGGGGCGGAGAACGTGGAACTGGTCGCGATGATCGACTCGGGTCTGCCCGACGAGGTCGAGGCGGCGGAGCGGGCGGAGATCGTCGCGCGGCGGTACACGGACTTCGTCGCCTATCTCGACGAGACCTACGGGGTGCGGGTCCGCCTCGCCGGCGAGGAGCTGGTGGCCCTGGACGAGGCCGGGCAGCTCGCGCTGGTGGAGGCGCGCGTCGCCGAGTCGGGGGTGCTGGACCTGCTTGGGAAGGCCATCCTGCGGCACCAGATCACCTCGCACGAGGACACCCGGGCGCTGGAGGCGTACCGGGCGGGGAGCTACCCGGGGCGGGTGCTGCTCTACCGCTCGACGGAACCGACCCCGTGGGCCGTGGAGGACGTCCGCTACGCCCATGCCGACGACCCCTCCCGGGGGTTCGGCCCGTTCAGCCCGGCACTGGAGATCGTCACGATCCCCGGTTCGCACCACCTCAACCTGCTCGATCCGCCGCACGTCGAAGTCATCGCCGCTCACCTTGGAGGCCAGGAATGACCCTCGCACAGGCCGTCGTCGACGGCGCCGATCCAGAAGAGCTCGCGCGGCTCGACGTTCCCACGACCTTCAGGGCCGCGCACACCCGCAAGGGTGAGGTGGGCATGTTCGGCCGGAGCAGGCACGGCGTGAACGGCGTCGACAAGGACATCACCAGATCCGTCCACGTGGGCGAGGTGCCCATGCCGGAGCTCGGCCCCAACGAGGTGCTGGTCGCCGTCATGGCGAGCGCGATCAACTTCAACACCGTGTGGACGGCCATGTTCGAGCCGATCCCCACCTTCGCCTTCCTGGAGCGGTTCGGGCGCGAGGACCCCCGGCACGACAAGGACTTCCACGTGCTCGGCTCGGACGCCTCCGGGGTGATCGTCCGGATGGGCGCCGCGGTACGGCACTGGAAGATCGGTGACCGGGTCGTCGTCTCGCCCGCCTACGTCGACGAGCAGGACCCGATCAGCCACTCCGACTCCATGCTCGGCTCCGACCTGCGGGCCTGGGGGTTCGAGACCAACTACGGCGGGCTGGCCGAGTTCGCGGTGGTCAAGTCCACCCAGCTGCTGGCCAAGCCCAGGCACCTGACCTGGGAGGAGGCCGCCTGCAACATGCTGTGCGCGTCCACCGCCTACCGCATGCTGGTCAGCGAGCGCGGATCCCGGATGAAGCAGGGCGACGTCGTGCTCATCTGGGGGGCGACCGGCGGGCTCGGCGCGTACGGCGTGCAGCTGGTGAGGAACGGCGGTGGCATCCCGGTGGGCGTCGTCAGCTCCGCGGAGAAGGCGGAGCTGCTCCGCAGGATGGGCTGCGAACACGTGGTGGACCGCTCGCAGTTCGAGCATCTCGACGATGAGAAGGCCTGGCGGAGGTTCGGCGCCGAGGTCCGCCGCCAGGTCGGCGAGGACCCGCACATCGTCTTCGAGCACACCGGTCAGGACACCTTCGGCGCCTCCGTCTACGTCGCGCGGCGCGGTGGCTCGGTCGTCACGTGCGGGTCGTCCAGCGGCTACGACCACGCTTACGACAACCGGCACCTGTGGATGAAGCTCAAGCGGATCGTCGGCTCCCACGGGGCGAACTACCAGGAGTGCCACGAGGTCAACCGGCTGCTCTCGCTGGGCCTGCTGCATCCCACCCTGTCGGCCGTCTACCCGCTCGCCGAGACCGGCGACGCCGCCCGCGCCGTGCAGCTCAACGAGCACGTCGGCAAGGTAGGCGTGCTCGCCCTGGCGCCCACCGAGGACCTCGGCGTCGAGGACCACGCGCTCAGGGAGCGCATCGGCGAGGACCGGCTCAGGCTGTTCCGGGGCCGGTAGAGGCTGAGCCGGCCTGCCGGGTCGTCCTGGTCACCACGAGGGCCGGGACGATCAGGTTGTCTCCGGCCTGCCGGATCGCCCCGGCCGTCACGAGGACAGGGCGGTCCCGCCGGAGCTCATGGACGGTTCGGCTGCCGGGTATCCGCCTGGTATCTGCCGGTTCGGCCACCGCGGTCGGTCGTTTCCGGTCTGCGGTGATCAGACCGTTTCCGGCTTCCCGGGGCGTCCGCGGTGATCAGGTCGTTCCGGTGGCGGCGGACTGGCGGGCCCGCAGGACGATCTCCAGCTCGAACCGGACGTCCGGGTCGCTGAGCTGGTCGCCGTACAGCTCCTCCAGTTGCCGCAGGCGATAGCGCACGGTCTGCGGGTGCACGTGGAGCCTGGCGGCGACCTCCCCGGCACCCCGGCCGTGCCGCAACCACGCCAGCAGCGTCTCCGCCAGCCGGTCCTGCTGGTTGGGCCGCAGGTGGGCCAGGGGCGCCAGTCGCACCCTGGTGAGCGCGGTGACCAGCTCCTCATCCTTGAACACGATCAGCGTGGCCATGTGGTCGGAGCAGCGGAGCAGGCCGCGCTGCTCGGTGAGCACGCCGCGCCTGTGCAGGTTGAGCGCCTCGCGGGCCCAGCGCAGTGAGGTCGCGGCGGCGGCCAGCGGGACTGCGGGACCCACGGCCGCCTTCCAGCCGCGCAGGCTTTTCTCCAGGGTCTGGGCCTGCCCTGGGCCGTCGGGGTCGGGCACGATCAGGCAGGGCCCCGGCCGGTCGAGGCCGGCCAGCACGTCCGGCGGCAGTGAGGGGGGACGGTAACCACCGGGATGCTCCTCCAGCGCGACCCCGGCCACGGTCTTGGGCAGCCGCCATCCGGCGGTCTTGGCCAGGTCGGCGATCGCGTCGGGGGACGCGGCCGGCTGGCTGAGCAGCAGGTCCATCAGCCGGTGGCGGCGGCGCTCGATCTCCCCGGCCGCGCGGGCCCTGGCCTCCTCGAACCCTTCGGCCGCGGCGTCGGCCAGCTGGTCGAGATAGACGAAGATGGCCTCCCCCAGGTCGTAGAGGTGCTGCGGGGTGAGGCCGAGTTGCTCGGACTGCTCGGTGAGCCGCCGCCAGGCGACCCGGGCGCCCAGGCGCATCGCGGTCTGCAGGGGGTCGAGGTTGCGGCCCTCGTTGGCCTCGCCGCGCCCGATCGTCCGGAAGACGTCGGGCTCCCACGGCGCGTTGGGGTTCTCGATCCGGTCGACGAACTGGCGCAGGGCCTCGTCCACGGCCAGCCTGATGACCTTGATGTAGTTCGTGTCGGCCGGCCGGGCATACTCGGGGATCCGCGCCGTGATCTCGTCGATCACCTGGTGCGCGACCTGGGCCAGGCCCGGCCTCAGGAGCCTGGCGACGTTGGCCGGAGCCGAACGCCACAGCCGCTGGTCGGGCAGGTCGTGAGATCTCGCTCTTCGGCCGTTCAAGCCGGGGACAGCGATCCGGGTGTGTTCCTTTGTCGCCATGGACCCTCCTGTCGGAGTGCGCCTCAGATTCTCACCTAATTGACACTTTGGACAATTAGCAAACGCTTGTTCTTGTCTCAAATGCAACATGTGAGGTCTTCGACGGGAGGGACTGATCGGGGCTGAGCGGTCCCGTGCCTGGCCAAGGGGTACGGGAGACGGTCGTGAGACCTGGTGCCGGCGGAACCCGAGCCGGCGGGGCGGGCCGGTGACGAGGCCGAGATCGGTCGGGCGCCGGCGGTGGTGGGACCGGACCTGGTCGGGGTGCCCGGTTCAGGGTCCGGGCACCCCGATCGGATCAGGTCGGTCAGCCCCTGGTCTGGGCGAGATAGCCGGCGAACTCATCCAGGGAGATGAGGCCGTCACCGTCCTGGTCGATCCTGACGACGGCCGCCGCGGCCGCCTCGGGGGTGATCGGCTGGCCGAGCACCTCCATGAGCCTGGTCAGCTCGGGGACCGAGATGAGGCCGTCACCGTCAACATCGACGATCTTGAAAGTTGTCGCGTAGTCGTCCGCCACGATCGCATCCGCCTTAGGCAGCAGGGAAATCAGACGGCAAGCACACTAGCGGCATTCAGGGTGCCCTTCTCGGCCGAACCTGGAGGATTACCTCTGTCCGGGTACCGCACGGGCAGGGGCGCCGCCGATTCGATCGGCGGCGCCCCTTTTTCCGCGCCCTATGGCTGGAGGATCCGTGAGTGGTGTTGAGAGCCGGTCGACGGCTCAGGACCGCGCGTTCGCCATCGTCCGGCACGCCTCGGCCCATGACCGGCACGCGTCGGCGCACTCCTTCATCATCGGGTCGTTCTCCATGGACATGCACGCGTCGGCGCACTTGTTCGCGGCCTTCGCGCACATCGTGGCCATCTCCTTCGCCATCGGCGACTGGCGCATCATCATGTCCGCGCAGAGGCGGGTCATGTCGGCGCAGTCCATGAGCGGGCCTATCAGCGCCATGTCGGCGTACCGACCCCCCTGCATGAGGCAGTAGGTCATGGTCTGCTCGCAACGGCTGTGGCTCTCCAGGCACATGTCAATGCTCTTCTGTACCTGAGGGTTCATCTTCACCGCATGGCTCATGCTTGCTCCCCGTGTTCGTGACCGCTCTGCTTTAACGGCCGAAGATCTCGCACCAGTGTTGTGCCCCGCCGGGCGCCTCGGCCTCCCAGAAAAAAGCGGCTTTAATGCCCCATCGAAATAGTTTTGTGTATAAATTCACCTATCGTCTGTAGGGTTAGTGGGAAAGTCATGGAGGTGGACGGCTCCTCCCAGATCCTGCGGGGAGCCGCCCACCGGGCACCGGGCCGGAACGCGTTCCGGCCC
>NZ_JBEXGU010000195.1:0-16847 GCF_040607515.1 Streptosporangium sp. NPDC005286
GGCGCGGCATCGCCGCGCCGGGCCACGTCGAGGCTCATTGTGCATAGGCCGCAGTTCGGGCGACCGCGCCTCCGCATCGCCGTTCTGGTAATGACATGGGAGATCGTCTCCATCCAGCAAGCCGTGCCCGTTCGCGCTGCCGTGTTTGGCCGGCGCCGCCAGAGTGATCTCCGTCGCCAGCGAGGAACGCGCACATTTCCGAGACCGGCCGTCGCCGCAGTCATCGAGGGCCGCGGCATCGGGGGTGGCTGGGCATTCGCTGCGGCATGCGATCTCAGACTGGCATCGGAGAGCGCGATCGTCGGCCCCACCCCGGCCCGCCCGCGCGCGCAGCTGGATGCCTACAGCCGACGGGCGGCGCTGTCACTGACGAGGGTGACTCGCTGAGGGTCGAGAGCGTTGCTGGACGGCTGGCGCGCCCAGCTCCCCATGGCGGAACAGCGTCGTGCAAACTACCGACCCACTTCGCGCTGCAGACCCGTCGATGGGTCTTTGCGGCACGCGAGGAGCGCCATAGACTCCTGACATGGGCAACCACGAAGTAGTGGAAGCACTGCGGAATGCAGTCCTCGACCTTGCGTCGAACAATCCCGATTCGGAACTCACCGTGGCCGCCGTCGCGGGCGCCGCGGGGATCTCACGCGACGAGTTCTACCGATACGCATCCAGCCCCATCCAGCTGCTGGCCGATGCCCTAAGCGACGAGTTGCTCTCGCAGTACGAGGAACTCGAAGATCAGTACCCCGATGAGCTCATACGAGCCATGCGGGCCCGGATCTCCTTGATCCACCTCGCGAAGTGGGCGAAGGTGTACGGGGGGCCGGTCCGGAAGCAGTTGATGCAGGCTCTTCGGCAGACACTCGAGCCGTCTCTCCGCATCATCAACGAAAAGGATATTCGGAAGCATCCGGAACTCTTGCCCGAAGGGATATCGCTCGACGACGATCTCGCGATCAAGTTCGTGTCGGCGTACAATTCCGGCGGTGGCATGGCGGGGATCGAAGTCTGGGTCGATCAGCCCGAGCCGGACGTCGAGCGCGGGCTGCAGCTGCTGTCGGCGGTCTCTCCGCTGCCACACCACCTCAAGGTCGATCCGCCACCGCAGACATCGCCCGACGACTGACTTTGCGCGTCGGCGGTACAGAGCCTGTGGGATGCTGAACGGAAAATCGGACCTCAGCTGGGCAGGCGGCAGCCTCCGTTCTGCGAGCAGAACGGATGTCGTGGATCGGGCCAGTGTCAGGTGGTCAGGTCGCGGGCGCGAGGGTGACCTGGTGGCCGAGGGCTTGGAGTTGGCGGACCAGGTCGCGGGTCTTGCGGGCGGGGTTGATGTGGCGCTGGTGCCAGTCGGCGCCGAGTTCGTGATAGCGGGCGTCGGGATCGTCGATCAGATGCCAGGCGATGACCAGGATGGAGCGGGCGACAGCAACGATGGCTTTGGCGTGACCTCGGCGTTTGACGATGCGCCGGTAGCGGGCGCCCAGGAAGGTGTTGGTGCGGGCGGCGGCGGTGGCGGCTTCGCCGAGGGCTCCTTTGAGCCAGGGATTGCCCTGCCCGGCCGGCCCGGTAGTGTTCTTGGCTCCGGACTGGATGGTCCTGGGGCAGAGCTTGGCCCAGGAGACCAGGTGGTCAGGGGTGGGGAAGCGGCTCATGTCGGCTCCGATCTCCGCGAGGATGATCTGGGCGGTGGCCGGGCCGATGCCGGGCACAGCGTCAAGGCGTTCGACCAGACCGAGTGCCGCTGATCTGGTGCTGGTGCCGGGCGGAGTGGTCTCGGGGCTGTCGGTGCACGAGCTGTCGATGGGCGGGACGTGGATGTGTTCCAGCGCCTGGGCGATCAGGCGGTCAAGCTCACCGATCTGCCTGGTGAGGTGGTCGACAGTGTCCAGCAGCACCCGCAGCAGTCGTCCGTGATGGTCCTCGAACTGCCCGGTGAGAGCCTCGGTCAGGGCAGATTTCTTGTTGACCAAGCTGCCTTTGGCCAGGTCGGCCAGCGTTCGGGGGTCGCGCTGGCCGGCGACCAAAGCATCCAGCATCGCCCGTCCCGACGCCCCGAAAAGGTCAGAGACGACGGTGGACAGTTTGATGTGCGTGTCCTCCAAGGCTTTGTCCACCCGGTGTTTGTGGCGGGTTCGTTCCTGGATGAAGACCGTCCGGGTGCGGGTCACAGCTGGGACTGGAAGCCGAGGCCCCGGTTGGCGGTCATCCCGTACGCGACCGTGGTCGCCGCAGCGTTCGCGGGGCCGGGCACGGTGAGCAGCACGCCCGCGCCCAGGGTCATCGCGACCAGCATCCGTCTGATCTTCATCGCGGGTCTCCCCGGGAAGCGGCGCACATCGGCGCAGGCTGACGGGTTGTGGGGCCTTCCGCAGGAAGCATCGCACCGACGCTCAGCCCAGGACAGCCTGCCTTCGTTCCCGATGGACCTGACCTGGCCGAGCCCGGTTGTCTCCGGTGAAATGTTCAGGTTTGGGGGGCGCGCTCGATGCTGGCGTTGAAATGGGCCAGACCTTCGGCGAAGGAGGCCAGTTCCTCCGGGGTCCAGCCGCTCAGCACCCGGTCGAAGCTGATCAGCCGGCACCGGAGCTCCTCCTCCACCCGGAGCAGCCCCTGCTCGGTGATGCGGAGCTTGCGGGCCATGCCGCCCTCCGGGTCGGGGATGCGCTCGGCCAGGCCGCCGCGGAGCAGGGCGGTGGTCTGCCGGTTGATGGTGGAGGTGTCGAGACTGAACGCCTGCGCGAGCTGGCCGATCGACATCGGCCCCTCGGTTTCGAGCCGCCGCAGCAGGATGTAGCTGCTCTTCTCCAGTCGCCGGGTCTCGGGGTTGGGCACCGCGAGGACCTTGTACCGGCCGATCAGCATGAACTCACGTTCGATGTCGGCGATCTCCTTGCGCACGGGAACCTCCAATCCGGGGGGGTCAGAATATCCCAATATATGGCGATATGTAGGATGCACATCCTATGCATAGTGCACATTGCCCACCAGTGGAGAACTCATGAGCCCGGCACCCGCCGCGCCCCGCAACGGAGCCGTCATCGGCGTCCTGGCGGCGGCGGGCATCACGGTCTCTCTGATGCAGACCCTGATGCTGCCTCTGATCGCCAGCCTGCCCACCCTCCTGCACACCACCGCCGCCAACGCCTCCTGGGTGATCACCGCCACCCTGCTGGCGGGCACGGTCGCCACCCCGGTCGCCGGTCGCCTCGGTGACCTCTACGGCAAACGCCGTGTCATCCTCGTCAGCGCGCTCCTGCTCGTCATCGGGTCCCTGGTCTGCGCTCCGGCCGACTCGCTGGTGCCCATGCTCGTCGGCCGTACGCTCCAGGGCTTCGGCCTGGGCATCATCTCGCTGGGGATCGCCTTAATGCGCGACATCCTGCCCGCGCACCGGCTCGGCTCGGCCGTCGCCCTGATGAGCTCCTCCCTCGGCGTCGGCGGCGCGCTTGGCATGCCCGCCGCCGCGCTCATCGCCCAGAAGGTGAGCTGGCACGCGCTCTTCTGGGGCTCGGCCGGGCTCAGCCTGCTACTGACCGTGCTGATCCTGGTGATCGTGCCGGAATCCCCGGTCACCTCGTCGGGCCGCTTCGACTTCGTCGGCGCGGCCGGCCTGACCGCCGGCCTGCTGCTGCTTCTGCTGCCCATCTCCAAGGGCGCCGACTGGGGGTGGACGAGCGCCCTCACCCTCGGCATGTTCGCCGCCGCTCCGGTGATCCTCCTGCTCTGGGGCTGGTGGGAGCTGCGTACCTCGGCCCCGCTGATCGACCTGCGCAGCGTCCGCCGCCAGGTCCTGCTGACCAACCTGGCCTCCGCCGTCATCGGCTTCGCCATGTACGCGATGTCGCTGATCACACCCCAGCTCCTGCAACTGCCCACGGCCACCGGGTACGGCCTGGGCCAGTCGATGCTCCAGGCCGGCCTCTGGATGGCCCCGGGCGGGCTCGTCATGATGGCGACCTCCCAGCTGGCCGCCCGCCTGTCCGCGGCCAGGGGCCCCAAGATCTCGCTGCTTCTCGGGACGCTCATCCTGGCCTCCGGCTACCTGCTGTCCCTCCCGCTGATGGGCAGCACCTGGGGCATCCTGACCTTCTCCGTTGTGATCAGCTGCGGGATCGGTTTCGCGTTCGCGGCCATGCCCACGCTCATCATGAACGCGGTCCCGATTACCGAGACGGCGGCGGCCAACGGCTTCAACAGCCTCATGCGCGCGATCGGCGTCTCCAGCGCCAGCGCCGTGCTCGGCGCCGTGCTGGGCACCATGACGATGAAGCTGGGTCCGGCGACCCTCCCGTCCGAGCGCGGGTTCCACGTCGCCCTGCTCATCGGCGCGGCCACCGCCCTGCTGGCGGCCCTCGTCGTACTCACCATTCCCGGCCGCGCCGGGGCCCGCCGTCTGGCCGACCCGCCCACCGACCTGGCCGGCGCCCAGGCCCGAACTGGCTGATCTCACCCGCCGGTCACACGGTTCGTCCCTACCATGCGGATGGCAGGGGCGGACGGAAGCCAGCGGGTGACAGGGTGGAACAATTCTTCGGCAACCTCACCGGGTCGCTGATCGATCTGCTGGTGAGGATGTTCGCCACGTTCTTCCTCGCCGCGGGGATGGCTGCCGTCATCCGCGGCGAGTTCGACTTCGTCGCGCTGCTCTTCCTCTGCGGCGGTCTGGCGCTCATGGCGTTTGCGCCTGCCGATAATTCCATCCGTGCAGTTCAGGCGGCATGTGAGTACTCGTGGAGGACTCCGCCGAGCCGGTCTCGTCGGCGTATGGTCAAGCTCGCGATTCGCTCTGGATCAGTGATCGGCTCCGGGACGGGACGCAGCGGGGCGGCCTGGGCCAGTGCTTGATGGGCTCGGTGCCGGTTGTAAAACTCTTCGTACTCGCGCAGGGCGTGCCGGAGATGGCGTTCGTTCCAGAGCAAACAGCGGTCGAGAAGCTCGCGGCGGCACGACTGCACCCACCGCTCCATGACCGCGTTCATCCGCGGCATCCGGATGCCGGCCTCGGCCAGGATCTCATCCATGCGCGCCGGGAACTTCCCATCCCTGTCACGGATCAAAAAGCAGGCCCGGCAACCGGCGTCTTCCAGATCCATCACCAGATTCCTGACGGCCTGGGCGACCCAGTTCCCGGTCGGGTGTGCGGTGGTGCCGAGTACGCGCACGCGTCTGGTGGCGTGGTCGATGACGGCCAGGATGTACTGACGCTGCCCATCAAGGGTGACGGTCTCGATGAAGTCGCAGGCCAGCAGTGCTTCGGCTTGGGAGCGCAGGAAGTCGGCCCAGGTGGTGGACGCCCGTTTGGGTGCCGGATCGATGCCTTCCTACTTGAGGATCTCCCAGACCGTAGACGGCGCCACTTTGATGCCGAGCGTGGTGGACCCTCCGGTACCCCCAGGACGGATTCTCCCGGTTTAAGCGCAGGACGAGGGCGCGGATGGAACGGACGGTTGGCGGGCGCCCGCGCCGTTTCGGCACGCAGGCACGAGCATGACGCCGCTTCATCAGATCGCGGTGCCACCACACGACGGTATCCGGCCGGATGAGAAGCCTCAGCCGGCGCAGGACGTCTCGGGGTAGCGGTGCCAGGAGGGCCGCGAGGAAGGCTCGATCCTCGGGCGCGAACCGCGCCCTGGCGCCGACGCCGAGTTGCCGTTCGAGGATGGTGATCTGGTGACGCAGGGCGAGAATCTCGACGTCCTTGTCCCGATCACCCATCGGGAGCAACCGCAGCGCGGCGAAGGTGTTCGTGACGGCGAGATAGGCCAGGCGAAGGAGCACGACCGGTCATCCTCGGCGACGCCGTACCGCTCGATGTGCTCACGCAGGATGGCCACCAGCTCCGGAGGGATCGGCACCGTCCGCGTGGCTTTCTCGTCACGGTGCTTGAGCCCTCGTTCGTCGTTGGACTCCCCCGAGTCGGTGTAACGCTTGTTGCTCTCCGGCCGGGTCTTCTCCAGGGTGAGCGTGCCCCATCCGGTCTCCGGAAACTCACAGTTCGCCTTGCGCAGACCGGCCGCCTCAGCCGGGCGAAGTACATGCAGGCGAACATGGCCGCCATCATCTGGCCACGGGTACGGCCCGCGTAGGTCACCGCGATCAACAGCTGACGAGCCTGCTCGGGATTGACCACCGACCGGCGATCGATCTCGCCGCCGGTTTTGACCTTGCGGAACTTGACCTTGTGGATCGGATTTGCCGAAAGCTCCCCCAGCTCCACGGCGTACTCCAGGACGTGATGGAAGACCGCCCGCTTGCGCCGGTAGGTCGAGGCAGCCGCGGCCTTGCCGTCAAGGCGACGGCGCTCCGCGCCGCCGCACGGCCCTCCGCCCGCCCGCTGTCCGGGCGTGCGGCGTGAGCGCCGGTCCCGGCCGGCGGCGGGAACGCGGGCCGCCCGCCACACGCAGCACTCGCCGTACCAAGCCTCACCCACCGACCAAGGACGCGCCGTCGCCGGCCTCGCCACTGCGTCCACACAGAGGACAGCTCGCAAGGCTCCTGTAGCCGCCCGGTCCCCGCCATCGTGGCTAAGGCCTGTATCAAAGATCTTGTGACAAGATCGCGGGATGCTGCGACTCACCGATTTCATCATCGACTGCCCGGACACGATGAAGCTGGCGGCCTTCTACTCTGAGGTGACGGGCCGCCCGATCAAGGAAGGCAGCCACGAGAACTGGGGCGGCATCAAGTTCGGCGAGGTCGAGCTGGCCTTCATGCGGGTGGACGACTACCGCGCTCCGCAGTGGCCCGACAGCGAGCACCCCAAGCAGTTCCACCTCGACTTCGAAGTGGACGAGATCGAGTCCGAGCAGCGCCGCGTCCTCGACCTCGGCGCGACGCTGCAGCAGGACTGCATCGGCCCCGACGGCTACGGCTGGCGGGTCTATACCGACCCGATCGGCCACCCTTTCTGCCTGTGCCGCAACAAGGGCGTCATCTGGACCGACCAGGGCCTGATCTGGCCCAAGCGCGACTAGGCCTGTATCAAAGCCATATGCCCTACTGCGTGACGACTTTGAGACAGGCCCTAGCTATGGGTCAGCCACCACACCCATACAGGTCGCGATCGCGCTGTGGCTGATCACCGAACCGGTTGACGGCGATCGAAGGTCCGGGCTTCCTTCGTCAGCCCGGCCCACCGTCTCGGAGGGCGCGGAGGGTGCACAGGCCGAGGGGCGGGGGCCACTGGGCACGAGACCGAGAGGCCGAATCTCAGGTGCATCCGTACTGGTTGACCCCATGATCGTCGTGCCAGATTCGTGCCAGATACAGCGGGCGATCATGGTGAATCACGGGGAACAGCGGGGAGTCACACCGCCCCTAGCAGGACCTACGATTCCGCAGGTCAGCGCACGAAGATCAGCGGCCGCTTCCCAAACTGATGGCTTCAACTCACCAGACGTGGCAGCTTCGGGTAGTGCAGGACCTCCACGTACATGATCCGTCCCTCAACGACGTCAAGGATCAGATCACCTCTCGGCGGAAGCAGTGGCACGCATCTGTGCCCGGGACCGTACGCTCCGTCCGGCCGCTCGGCCGTATAGAAGCTCTGACAGAAGTCATCACCGCATCCGCGCTCCCCGTAGAACCGAATGTCCCAGGTGGAGACGGCAAGATCTTCCTCCCCCAGGCAAGGGGGAGACAGCATCCGAAACGCCAGGTCAGAGCGTCGCGAATGCCAATAAGAGCCGTCCACTTTTAATCCGTAGGTTCTGGGTTCGAGTCCCAGGCGCCCTACCCCAATGAGCTGGGCAGGCTTCCCTCTTTCATGATCGGGAAGCCTGCCCGGTTGCATTTCCAGTTGCGGTTACGACCGGTCCGTTGCCGTCAGCCGTCCCACAGCGCCCGCCCCATCCGGCCCGCCGCCTCGATCGCCGATGTCTCCGCGGTGTGGGTGTACCGCTTGATCGTGATCAGCCGGGAGTGGCCGAGGACCTGTGGGGTGTGAAAACCCGGATGTGGCCTCTGGTCTACGGTCAGGTGATCATCCGCAGTCACATCACGACAAGGGCGCGAGTGCCAAATCCCGCTCGAGCGTCGCGACATAGGCCTCGACGCATGCCACGAAGTCGACGGCCTCCGGGTCGAGCAGCCACTGGTTGGCCATGCCGTCGAGGGTGCCGAGGATCTCGACGGCCTTGAGCGCCGGATCGACGTCCGCGCGAAGCTCACCGCGAAGCTGACCGGCCTCGATGAGCTCGACGACGCTCACCCGGAGGGCCCGGTAGTGCTCCACGAAGAAGTCGTGGGCCGGGCCGTCGTCCTCGAAGTTCTCGGCCAGCAGTACGGCGAAGAGCTTGATCAGGTCGGGTTCGCGGGCGCTGCGGTGCGCGAGGGCGACGATCTCGCGGATGCCCGCGAGTCCGCCCTGCTCGGCGACATCACGAGCGAAGGCTTGACTGAGCTTCGCGCGCTGCTCGATCACGGCGTGCAGGAGGCCTACTTTCGTGCCGAAATGGTACAGCACCCCTGGCTCGGTGATCCCTACCTGCGAGGCGACCTCGGTCATCCCGGTTCCGCGATAGCCACTGCTCGCGAACAGGGTGAGCGCCACGTCCACGATCTGCTCGCGTCGCCGCACGCCGCGAGGCGACGGCGAGACCTGTCGATCGCTCTCGGGTGCCGGTTTCGGGGCCACGGGGCGATCATACGCCAAAGTTAGTGGTCTGTCAGTTTCGGTCTAGTCAAACTTACTGAGCTGTTAGTAAGGTTCGTCCTCATCGACCAGGGCACCACCGCAGAAGGCGGTTCAGAGATGGCAACGAACGCTGACGACCAGATCACGACGGCGGCGGATCCCACCCCGCCCTCCAGTCCCCCGGCAGCGAGCACCGGCTTCATCGCAGCCTTCGTGGCCGCCGTGCTCGGCGTCGCCGTCGCGACCCTCACTCCCCTCTCCGTGACCCTCGCGATCCGCATCAAGCAGATCGACCCGGACAATGCGGCGGGCAGTCTCTCCCTCGTGCTCGGCGTCGCGGCGGTCGTCGCCCTGCTGTCGGGCCCGTTCTTCGGTCAGCTCAGCGACCGGACCACCTCCCGCTGGGGCATGCGCCGCCCCTGGCTGCTGGGCGGACTGGTCGTCGGTCTGGCTGGGCTCTGCCTCCTCGCGACCGCGGCGACGATCCCGGTGATGCTGGTCGGCTGGTGCATCACCCAGGCCGGGTTCAGCGCCCTCAACGCAGCCCTCGCCGCCCTGCTGATCGACCACGTCCCCGATCTCCAGCGCGGCAAGGTCTCCGGGCTCGTCGGCATGTGCCAGGCGGTCGGCGTGGTCGCCGGTGTCTTCCTCGTGCAGTCCGTCGGCAGCTCGGTCGCGCTCATGTTCCTCTTCCCCGGCGCGCTGGCAGCAGCAACCGTGATCGTCCTGGCCGTGGTGCTGCGCGATCGTCGCCTCGACTCCGCGGACCGCCGGCGCTACGACCTGCGCGCCTTCGCCCGCAGCTTCTGGGTCGACCCAATCCGTCACCGCAACTTCGCCTGGGCCTGGCTCGGCCGGTTCCTCATGATGACCGGCTTCGCGATCCTGCAGACCTATCAGGTGTACTACCTCTCCGATCAGCTCGGCGTCGAGACAGCGCAGATCCCCTCGCTCATCCTGCAGTCGACGCTCGTGCTCACCGCGACCGTGGTCGTCAGCTCGATCGGCTGCGGATGGCTGTCCGACCGGCTCCGCCGCCGGAAGGTGTTCGTGCTCGGCTCGGCCGCCGTGTACGGCGTGGCCATGATCGTCATCGCCACGGCCGGCAGTTGGGGCACGTTCCTCATCGGCATGGTCATCGGCGGACTCGCGCTCGGCGCGTATCTAGCGGTCGACCTCGCGCTCGTGGCCCAGGTCCTCCCGAACGGAGGAGCGACCGCCGCGAAGGACCTCGGCGTCTTCAACATCGCCAACGCGGTCCCGCAGATGGTGGCACCGGCGATCGCCCCGATCTTCCTGGCCATCGGGACCGGCACGGGCTCCGGAGGCAACTACACGTCACTCTTCATCGGTGCGGCCGCCTTCAGCATGCTCGGGGCGCTCGCGATCCAGCCGATCCGAGGCGTCCGGTGAGCGCGGTCGCACGCACGCCCGGATCACGGACGGGGCTCCGAGGGCGAGTCGCCTCGGCGCTGTCTCTGCTCACCCTCCTCGGCGCCGGCATCGTCCCGGCACCCGCAGCGGCCTCGGCGAACTCGTCCGCATCGAGCTCCGCCGCGCTGCCGCTGGCGAGCACCGTCTGGTTGTGCCGACCCGGGGTCGCTGCGAACCCCTGCAACCAGGACCTCTCCGGCAACCCGCAGCGCGGCACCGCCGGGACGCCGTTCACACAGCGATACCTCGGCAGCGGCCACGACGTGACGCTCGACGCGACGACGATCACCACCGCAGGAGCCGTCTCCGTCGAGCCCTTCACCGCCCCCGCCGTACCTGCGATGGACTGCTTCTCTGTCTACCCGACGGTGGACCTGACGCCGAACCCTCTCCTGCAGCTTGGATCACTTCCGCCGGTCGCGAACGACACGCACCTCGCGGTCACACTCACACAGGTGGCTCGCTTCTCCAGGCTGTGCCGCATGTTCGTGCCCGTCTATCGGCAAGCGCCCCTACTGAACCTGGCCGTCGGCGTGTTGACCGGCACTTCCACCGATTACTCCACCGGGGCGATGGACATCGCGAACGCCTGGACCGATTACTGGGACCATTTCAACACCGACCCCGTCACGCACGAGCGTCGAGGCGTGATCCTACTTGGGCACTCCCAGGGCTCCGCCGACCTGATCACCCTGCTGCAGCAGCGCTTCGCAGGAGGCGCCGCCCTCTTCCCCTCTGGCAGCAGCACCTCGGAGCTCGGGCTGCACGTGGTCGACTACAACGTCGCCCTCGGCGATCTGACGCAGCTCGCCGCACAGCAGTCGCAGCGCTGGACGGCCACCCGATGACGAACGGAACTCAACGATGACCGCCCTCCACGAACTGACCGCCGTCGAGCAGTGCGCAGCCCTGGCCGATCGCACGATCAGCGCCGTCGAGCTCGCAGAGCACTACCTCGATCGCATCGATCGCCTGGCCGGCCCGCTCGGCGCCTTCGTCGTCACGACGCCGGAGCTCGCACTCCGGGAGGCCGCCGAAGCGGACCGGCTGCTCGCCGACGGACCACGACCGGATCGGCCGCTCCTCGGACTGCCGATCGCCTTCAAGGATCTGCAGCCGATCGCCGGAGTCCCCGTGACGAACGGGAGCATGGCGATCCCGACGCAGACGGCCGACATCGATGCGGCGGCCGTCGGTCTCATCCGCGCGGCGGGCTCGGTGACGCTCGGGACGACGCACGCTCCGGAGTTCGGTATCCCCTGCTACACCGAGACCGCCGTCGTCGGCCGTCCGGCGGTGACCCCGTACGACCTCGGCCGTTCCGCGAGCGGGTCGAGCGGCGGTGCGGCGAGCGCAGTCGCAGCCGGGCTCGTGCCCGTGGGACACGGCAGCGACGGTGCGGGTTCCATCCGCACCCCGGCGGCCGTCTGCGGACTCGTCGGGATCAAGCCCGGGCGAGGAGTCGTGAGCGCCGCCCCCGCCCATTCCTTCTTCGCCTTCAGTACCGATGGCCCGCTCGCGAGGACGGTCGCCGACGCCGCGCTGCTGCTCGACGTCATGGCGGTCGAGCACGCGACCGGCCTCCACGAGGTGCCGCAGCGCGCCGGGCGATCGTTCCTCGCTGCGACCGCGCAGCCACCGCGCAGGTCCTTGAGAGTCGCCGTCTGGACGGACAGCGGTCTCGACGAGCCGCACCCCGAGACCGTGCTCGCCGTCGAGCGAACCGCCGCGTTGCTCGACGAACTCGGTCACGAGCTCATCGAGGTCGCGAACCCGGCGCCATGGGACCCGTCCGGCGTGGACGCACTCTTCGACTACATCGCCGGCGTCGTGTCGAGCATGCTCACCGGGCTGCCGCCGTCGGCCACCTCGGCGCTGCAGGAGGACACCCGCTGGATGCTCGAGCGTGGCGACCGCCTGTCCGCTGCCGACTTCGTGCGGTCCATCACGGCCCTCGCGGCGCTCTCAAGCAGCCTCATCGCCGGACTGCGTCCGTTCGACCTCGCGCTCACCCCGGTGTCGAACGGACCGGCGGTGCCCCTCGGCTACTTCCACACAGGTGGCTCCGAGCCGGCCGTGCTGCGCATGCTGCGGTGGTCGGCGTACACACCGCTGCAGAACACGAGCGGGCTGTCGGCCGTCTCGCTGCCGATCCACGTCACGCCGGATGGCCTGCCGGTCGGCGTGCAGCTCACGGGTGCACGCCACGGCGACGAACGGCTGCTCCTCGGCCTGGCCGCCCGGCTCGAGGAGGCGATCGGCTGGCCTGAGCGGCACCCGCCGCAGTGGTGAGACCGATGCCGGGCCTACGTGGCCGAACTGCTAGCGGAGGACGGCAACACGCAGACGACACACATCGACCGGAGCACAGGAAGCGAAAGGATGGGCATGGTCTACGCCGAGCCTACGAAAGAGGGCTTCATCGAGGTCGGGGAGCAGCGGAGCTGGTACCGCGTCACGGGCTCCATCGGCGACCGACCGCCGCTGGTCACGCTCCATGGCGGCCCGGGCGCGACGCACGACTATCTGCTCTCGCTCACCGAGCTCGCCGGGCCGGGCCGGGCCGTCGTGCACTACGACCAGCTGGGTAACGGGCGGTCGACGCGTCTGCCCGGCGCCGAGCCTGGCTCGTGGACAGTGCAACGCTTCCTAGACGAGCTCGACGCGCTGCTCAACGGGCTCCGCATCGCGGAGGACTACGTGCTGTTCGGGCAGTCCTGGGGCGGGATGCTGGCCGCGGAGCACGCCGTACGACGGCCGGCCGGACTCCGAGGGCTGATCCTCGCTAACTCACCGGCGTCGATGCGGCTGTGGTCGGACGCCGCGGCCGAGCTCCGAGCGGCGTTGCCCGCCGATGTCCAGGCCGCACTGCTCCGGCACGAGGCCGCGGGCACAACCGATCGCGAGGAGTACGTCGAGGCGATGCGGGTGTTCTACCGGCGCCACGTGTGCCGGCTGGATCCCTGGCCGGAGGAGCTCGAAGCCACACTGGCGGCGATCGACGCCGACCCGACCGTCTATCACACCATGAACGGACCGGCTGAGTTCCACGTGATCGGCTCGCTGCGAAACTGGAGCATCGTCGATCGCCTCCCCGCCATCGCCGTTCCCACTCTCGTGATCAGCGGCCGTCACGACGAGGCGACTCCGGCGACCGTCCAGCCCTTCGCCGAACGGATCCGCGATTCGCGCTGGGTGGTGTTCGAGGAGTCCAGCCACATGCCGCACATCGAGGAGTCGGCGCGTTTCCGCTCGGTGGTCGAGGAGTTCCTCGACGGGCTGCACTGAGCAGAAGAGCACAAGTGAGCATCCTGCCGCGATCAGCCCCCTTCCAGAGCCCGAAGCGGACACAATCCGGGAGGAGCCGGGCAAGCTGAATGACCTGCGCGGATGACATTATCGGCAGGCACAAGGAGATGAAAGGGTTCAATGGTAATGAATTTGTGCGTACTCATCTCGCACGTGTTGGCTAGCAGTAATGGATGAATGTGTCCTGCAATTCTCGTAGGCGGCCGTGGCCGGAACGAGCGAAGTTGTCGGCCCCCTCTGCCATGATCACCGCGATACGGCTTCCACGGAAGGCAGATGAATGGGCGGCGCCACGGCAGCGACCTATGAATGGCTCTGTGAGAAGTTCAGTGACGACACCGACGAGACCTGGCTCTGCGCCGCCTTTGTGAGGGACCTGTCCCCTCGGGAAGCACTGCGGCGGATCCACGTCACCCCGGGCTCTCTGAGCGAGTCGGGACAGGGCGTCGCGGCCTATGCGGCCAGCGGCGGAACCGTCCTGATCGAATACGGCTGGGCGAGAACCATCTACGACAAGGCCCACCTCCTGTCTGTGGGCACGGCCGCGGCCTCAGTGTTCATGACCATCAACAACGACGGCTTCACCTACTGCGTCGACCGCCGGCAGATCACCACGTTCAGCCTGTACGCCTATTCCTTGCGCAAGGGCTCCGACCCCGACCGGCTCCATGCGGATGTCGAGGACCTCGGCGTGGACATCGACGGTGACCAGATCGACTTCTCCGACGATCCCGTCTGCAGCGCCCTGGCCCTTGCCGAACGTGCCACGGGTGTCCACCTGTCTTCTGCCCGTTTCGCCGGTCCGGCTCTGATCGGATCCACCGACCATATCTATCCCTACCGCTGACACCCTTGGCTCATGAAGATCCGGAACATGCGCGGAACGATCTCGGCCCGTCATACCCGATGCGACGCGAAACTTCAGGTCACGGCACCACACGCCGCATAGGAAGCCCTCCTCTTTTAATCCGTCAGGAGTTGGGCCCAAGCCGGCTGGCCAAAGACCGCTAACACCGTCTGGGCAGCAGTTCACCCACTGGCGCGACGGTGTGCGTCCCGCCCCCGTGCAACGCCACGAGGAGCGTGCGGATCTCGGGGTCAACGGCTGCGGCCTCGAAGGCGACCGTGGTGTAGGGGCGAATCACATCCCATCGTTCTTCCGAGGTCGACGCGAGCCACGTGCGGATCCGCTCTCGCGGCCGAGGATCTCGGCCGTCCGCCGGTTTCGTCCGGTACCCCTTCAGACGGAGCGGGCGAGATCGGCCTCGATGGCGCCTGCGGCGTGGGAAAGGGCGTCGACCAGTGACGGCAGCCGGTGCCGGTCGTAGCGTCCGCTCGGCATCGACACCGACAGGCCGGCGAGGGCGTCCCCGTCCGGGGCCCGGAGCGGCACGCCGAGCGCCACCACGCCGCGCTCCGAGCGACCCTGGTTGAGCACGAAACCGTTGCGCCGCACCCGAGCCGGCTCGGCCCGCAGCCGGTCCAGATCGGGCCGGTCCGCGGGCCGGTCGGCGTACCGCTCGGCCGGGTAGACCGTCTCGAGCTCCTCGTCGGTCAGCTCGCCCTCCAGCTGCAGCATCGCGGCGATCCGCAACGCATGATCGACACTGTTGATCATGTCAGGAAGATCGCCGCGGGTGGGCGGCATGTGGATCCGGAACTCGCAGCCGAGGCGATCGGCGCGGGTGACTCGCCCCTGACTCCGCGCGAAGCCGACGTCCTCGCGCTCGCGCTCGCGCGCGACGGTGCGCCCGTGGATGAGATCGCGCAGCGGGTGTCCCTGTCGCCGGGGACAGTGCGCAACTACCTCGCCGCGGCCATCGCATTGAGCACAAAGATGGACGAGCGAGCCGCTGACCTTCGACCACTGATCGCATCGCAGACTCCCAGCGGCCGGACCGGCGGGATGAAGGCCGCCGCGGTACCCGCGGTGTCTTCCATGAACGAAAGAACACCTCTTATGGAACTCGACATCAAGGCCCTGGACATGCTCCCCGCCGGCGCGGAAAGCAGCCTGCGTCCGTGCGGTGGCATCACTTGCCTGGATTACCTTTCCTGCGCCACCTTCACCTGCGGATCCACCGTCTTCTAACCCTTATCGCCCGGTGACCGGCCGCGGCGTCTCACCGGCCGGTGCGCGCTGAAGACCGCGCCTGCGGCGGGGGTGACCACCTTGCCGCAGGCGTCCCGCCCTCACCGGTTCGGAACCCCTATCACGAGGCCTGATCCAGTGATTCGCCGGATCAGGAACCCGTGCCGGGCGATGGTGAATAATGCTCAAAGGCCCTATGTTTGCTCGGTGGTCGCTCGCGTGTACGCGGTGCGGCGCGCCGTCATCACCCGGCATTGCGGCGGGTACGACGGCGGACGGAACGGCAGAAGACGGCACGTCGCGACAGTGAACGTCATTGATCGAATCGACATTTAGAGTGATCAGAGCCGCGATACCGGGAGACACTTGCGTGGTCGATCGCTCAGGAAGAGGGCGCCATGACTTGGCTCGTCACGGGGGCGGCAGGCATGCTCGGGCACGAGGTGGTCGCGCTGGCGCGCGGACGAGGGCACGACGTCGCCGCGCGAACCCGCCGGGACCTGGACATCTGCCACCGGGACCAGGTCGAGTCGGCCTTCCAGACGCTCGCCCCGCGGGTCGTGGTCAACTGCGCCGCCTGGACGGCGGTGGACGACGCCGAGAAACAGGAGCGAGAGGCCTACCGGGTCAACGCCGACGGCCCCCGGCTGCTCGCCGAGGCCTGCGCGCGGCACGGTGCCCGGCTGGTCCATGTCTCCACCGACTACGTCTTCTCCGGTGACGCAGGCGTCCCGTACGGCGAGGACGACCCGGCCGAGCCGCAGACCGCGTACGGGCGGACCAAGCTGGCCGGGGAGAAGGCGGTCCTCGACGCGCTGCCTTCCGCCGCCGTCGTCCGGACGGCATGGCTGTACGGCGCCCACGGACCGAACTTCGTGAGCACCATGCTCCGTCTCATGGCGGAGCGGGAGACCGTCGAGGTGGTCGACGACCAGTTCGGGCAGCCGACCTGGGCCGCGGACCTCGCGGACCGGCTGGTCACGCTCGGCGAGCTCGGCTCCGCGGCGGGGGTGTTCCACACCACCAACTCCGGGAAGGCCTCCTGGTTCGAGCTCGCCCAGGAGGTTTTCCGGCTGTCCGGCACCGATCCCGAGCGGGTGCGCCGGACGACCTCCGAGTCCTTCGTCCGCCCGGCGAAGCGACCGGCTTTCAGCATCCTGGGCCACGCGCGGTGGCGGGAGCTGGGCCTTGAGCCGCTCCGCCCCTGGCGGGACGCGCTGCGCACGGCCCACCCCGAGCTGGCGAAGCCCTTCCGCTGAGAAGGTGCGCGCCTGCCCATCGATGGTGGGCCGCGGAGACCCGGTGACGGTTCCCGGCCGGCGCGCCCGCGCCGGGGGGGGGGACCCGCCACCCCGGGCCCGCGGGGGTATGTATATG
>NZ_JBEXGU010000196.1:0-16761 GCF_040607515.1 Streptosporangium sp. NPDC005286
GCCAGCGGCCCCAGCATGGTCCGCTGGGCGCTGGCGAACGGCTGGGGCGACCCCGGTACCCCGACGGACGCCCGCACGCTCTCGGCCGACGCCGCGCGCGGAGTCCCCATGGCCCAGCTGGCCTTCCAGCGGGCCGCCGACGCGCTGGCCGTGGCGATCCTCACCACGGCGGCGCTCTTCGACATCGACGACGTCGTCATCGGGGGCGGCGTCTCCGGGGCGGGCGAGACCCTGCTCACCCCGCTGCGCCAGGCGGTCGCCAAGCAGGCGGGCCTTGGCTTCCTGCGCCGCCTGAACGTCGAGCGCACCCGTCTGGAACGCGACGCCGGCCTGTACGGCGCCGCGGCACTGGTCCTCAAGGAGAGCCGATGAGCCCACTCGCCGTCCAGTTGTACTCCGTGCGCGAACAGGCGGCCGTCGACCGCCGCGCCGTGCTGCGCCGCATCGCCGAGATGGGGTACGGCGCGGTCGAGCCGTACGACGCGCACCTCGATCCGGATGGGCTCCGCGAGGAGCTGGAGGAGACCGGGCTCGCGGTGTGCAGCGTGCACGCCCCGCTGCTCGACGAGCGGCGCGCGACGGCGCTGGCCGCCGCCGCGGCCATCGGCGCCACGACCGTCATCGTGCCCGCCGCCCCCGCCGAGTGGTTCGCCGGCAGACAGGAGCTGGAGCAGGCGGCCAGGACCATCGGCGAGGTGGCCAGGGAGGCCGCGGACCACGGCCTGCGGCTCGGCTACCACAACCACTGGTGGGAGCTGGAGCAGCGGGTGGAGGGCCGTCCCGCGCTGGAGGTGCTGGCCGACCTGCTGGACCCCTCGGTGCTGCTGGAGGTCGATCTCTACTGGGCGGCGACCGGCGGGGTCGACCCCTCGGGGCTGCTGGCCCGGCTGGGCGAGCGGGTGAGCCACCTGCACGTCAAGGACGGACCCGCCACCCAGGAAGGCCCGATGACCGCGGTCGGCTCGGGCGAGGTGCCCATCGTGGACGCGCTGAACACCGCTCCGGGCGCGGTGCGGATCGTGGAGCTCGACCACTGTGCCACCGACATGTTCCAGGCACTGGCCGACAGCCACGCCTACCTGACCGGCCTCGTCGCCGCCGGGCGGGTGAGCTCGTGACCGGACCGCTCGGAGTGGCGATCGTCGGCTGCGGGAACATCAGCCACCAGTACCTGAACAACCTCGCCTCCTTCCCCGGCGTGCGGGTGGTGGCGTGCGCCGACCTCGACCGGGCACGTGCCGAAGAGGTCGCGGCGCGCTACGGCGTGCCGGTGGCGGCCGCACCGGAGGAGGCGATCTCGCACCCCGACGTGGAGCTGGTGATCAACCTCACGGTCCCGTCCGCGCACGCCGAGGTGGCGCTCGCCGCCGTTCTGGCCGGGAGGCACGTCTACAACGAGAAGCCGTTCACGGTGGACAGGGAGTCCGGAGCGGAACTGGTCGAGGCCGCCGCGTCGGCGGGGGTGCTCCTGGGCAGTGCCCCCGACACCTTTCTGGGCGCGGGGCTGCAGACCGCGGCCCGGCTCGTGGCCGAGGGGGCCATCGGCACGCCGCTCACCGCCCTGACCCTGTTCCAGAGTCCGGGCCCCGAGTCGTGGCATCCCAGCCCCGAGTTCTTCTTCCAGCCGGGGGCCGGGCCGCTGTTCGACATGGGCCCCTACTATCTGACGGCCCTGGTGACCCTGTTCGGCCCGGCGGAGCGGGTGGCCGCCGTCGGCCGCAGGGCCAGGGACGAGCGGGTCATCGGCTCAGGGCCCAGGGCCGGCACGCGTTTTCCCGCGGTGGTCCCCACCCACACGACCGCGCTGCTGGAGTTCGCCGCGGGACAGGCGGCCACGATGATCTTCAGCTTCGACTCGCCGCTCCGCCGCGCCGGGTTCATCGAGATCACCGGTACCGAGGCGACCATGCAGGTGCCCGATCCCAACACGTTCGGGGGTGAGGTGCGACTGCGCCGGGCCGCCGACGAGGAATGGGTGCCGGTTCCCACGACGGGCACCGAGGCCGGTCGTGGTCTGGGCGTGCTCGACATGGCCCAGGCCATCCGTGGGGGAAGGCCGCACCGCGCCACCGGCGAGCTGGGCCTGCACGTCCTCGACACGATGATCGCCGTCGCGGAGTCCTCGGAGCAGGCCGAGTTCGTGAAGATCGCCAGCACCTGCCCGGCGCCCGCACCACTGCCTGAAGGGTGGGATCCGGCCGAGATCCGTTTCGGCTGATTCCCGGACGGCCGCGCCCGAATGGTCAGGGGTTCCGGTCGGCGGGGGCGACGGCCTCGGGGCCGCCCTCGGAGGACTCCGCCAGGCGGGCGCGGAGGCGGGTGCGGATCTCGTCCGGGGTGTAGGCCTGCCGGCGGCGCTCGGCTCGCGCGATCACCACCCCCGTGGCCGCGACACCTGCGACACCTGCCAGACCGAGTACCTTCCACCATCGCATGTGCCTACGCTAGCGGAATGTCCGGTAAGAGCATCAGCCTCGATGAGGCAGTCAACCTGACCCGCACCGGCGACGTGTGGCTGTTCCGCGGCCGAACGGTGCCCGATCGAGCCATCCAGACCGTGACGAACAGCCCGGTGAACCACGTCGGAATGTCGGTGGTCATCGAGGACATGCCCCCCATGATGTGGCACGCCGAGCTGGGCCGGTCCCTGCCCGACCTGTGGTCGGGGACCAACCAGCGCGGTGTGCAGCTGCACGACCTGCAGGAGGCGGTCACGGTCTGGGCCACCAGATACGGCCAGCGCGGCTGGCTGAGGCAGCTGGAGCCGCAGGTCACCCGCGAGATGGAGGACGCCGTTCTGCGCACCGTCGCCCGGCTGGACGGCACGCCGTTCCCGTCGACGGCCAGGCTCGCCGGTCGCTGGGCGAAGGGGCGGGTGCCCAGGATCTTCAAGCGGGGCACCGGGGAGAGCGCCCTGGAGAGCGCCTACTGCGCCGAGGTCGTCGCGGTCACCTACGAGGCCATGGGGCTCCTGCCCGGCGGCCGCAGGCCGAACTGGTACGACCCGGGCCGGTTCTGGAGTGGTGACGACCTCGAGCTGGCCGGCGGTTTCCGGCTCGGCGGAGAGATCACCGTGAACCTGGGGCAGGCCCCGTAGGGGGAACGGAGCGGCGGGCCGATACGTGTGCGGCGCCCACCGTGACACCGGTTCCCGGCAGGGCGCCCTGGTCTCCGGGACGCGGTCCTGGCCGACCTGGGGTGATTCACGCCAGCCGGGCGGGGAAGCCTCCCGTGGCGATCGGGCCCCAGCGCTCGGGGGTGAGACGCAGCAGCGACTTGCCCTGCCGGGTCATGGCCGCGCGGTACTCCTCCCAGTCGGGGTGCTCGCCGGAGATCGACCGGTAGTAGTCGACCAGCGGTTCGAGGGCGTCGGGCAGGTCGAGGACCTCGGCCGCGCAGTCCACCTGCACCCAGGGGCCGTCGAAGTCGTCCGACAGGACCACGACGCTCACCCGGGGGTCGCGGCGGGCGTTCGAGGCCTTGGCGCGCTCGGGATAGGTGGACACCACGATGCGGCCCTCGGCGTCGACGCCGCAGGTCACCGGGGACGCCTGTGGCCTGCCGTCGCGCCGCGTCGTGATGACCAGCGCGCGGTGGCGATCACGGAGGAAATCCAGCAGCCGGTCGTGTGAGACGACCTCGTTGGTCGCGATCTTTGGGCTCATGCTCCTACTGTACGGGGATACGGCGCGCCTGAATTAACGCTCTGCCGGGTGGAAAATGGCCCTCTTTCTCGGGAGATATGTGGTCAAGAGTCTTCTAATGGGGCATTTGGCGCCAAATCTCAGGGAATTGATCTCCAATACAGCACATGAGTGGCTCGGGAACCGGCCGACGGACCCCGGTGGCTCATCCGCCCAATCAAGGAGATAACCGTGAAGCAGAAGTCTCTTCTGGCATCGGCCCTGACCGTGCTCGCCCTGTCCGCCGTCCCCGCCGCGCAGGCGGTCGCCGCCCCCGCGCGCATCACCTCTCCCACGCCGGTTCCGACGGACATGGCCTCCAGCCCGCCGATGGAGAGCGCCGCGCCCACGGAATCCATGATGCCCGGCGAGAGCGGATCGCCCGAGCCTTCGGGCGCGATGACGGAGCCGTTCGGCCCCGGCTGCGCGTCCCTGCCCACCAGCGGGGCGGGAAGTCCCAGCGAGATGGCGACGCAGCCGGTCGCCACCGCCATCGCCTCCAGCCCCGACCTGTCCACGCTGTCCAAGGCGATCGATCAGGCCGGTCTGACCGAGAAGCTCAACTCCGCCAAGGACATCACGGTGTTCGCGCCCACCAACGCCGCGTTCGACAAGATCCCGAAGGAGAAGCTCGACAAGATCCTGGGCGACAAGGAGAAGCTGACCAAGCTCCTGGGCTACCACGTCGTCGAGGGGAAGAAGACTCCGCAGGACCTCGCGGAGGGCGAGCTGACCACGATGGAGGGGGGAACGCTGAAGGTCAAGGGTTCCGGTGAGGACTACACGGTCAACGACGCCAAGGTCGTCTGCGGCGACATCCAGACCTCCAACGCCGTCGTCTACCTCGTCGACGGGGTGCTCAAGCCCAAGTGATCGCGGTGGCCCAGTGGTCGCGATCCGGCCGGGCGAGGGGTGCCTGCGGGGGCGCCCCTCACCCGTGGCCGTCTCGGCGGTCTTCTGCTGGTCGTCCACCACCTCCTTGAGTGGTGCCGCGAGGCCGCGCCGGCGGCCGGCGGCTGATCTGGAGGCGCAGATGGACACCACCTGTGCCTCTCGGAGGAGGAACCGGGGACTTGGAGGTGTGCCGGCGTGCCGCCGACTACCTGGCCGCGGGTCAGCTCCACCTCATGACCGACCCGCTGCCGCATGAGTCGCTGAGTCCTGAGCACGTCGAACCCCACTCGCAGATATTCGTGGGGATCGTGCCGGGAAGGTGTGGTCCATGACGAGGTTGGGGATCCCCGACGAGATCCGTGCCTGCCTGTTCGATCTCGACGGCGTGCTGACCAAGACGGCGGTGGTGCACGCGGCCGCCTGGAAGCAGATGTTCGACGACTTCCTCAGACGGCGAGACGGCGAGAGGTTCCGCCCGTTCGACGCGGTGGACGACTACGACGCCTACGTCGACGGGCGCCCGCGTTTCGACGGGGTACGTACCTTCCTCGCCGCGCGCGGCATCGTGCTGCCCGAGGGGGAGCCGGGCGATCCGCCCGAGCGTGACACCGTGCACGGCCTGGGCAACCGCAAGAACCTCCTGGTACTGGAGAAGATCCGCAAGGACGGAGTGCAGGCGTATCCGGGGTCGGTACGCCTGGTGGTGGCGGCCCGCGGTGCGCGGCTCGCGACCGCGGTCGTGTCCTCCAGCGCCAACTGCCAGGCCGTCCTGGCCGCGGCCGGCATCGAGCGGCTCTTCGACGCCCGGATCGACGGCGTGATCGCGGCCGAACGGGGGCTCGCGGGCAAACCGCACCCGGACACCTTCCTCGCGGCGGCGCGCGACCTGGGCGTCCCACCCGCCGGCGCGGCGGTCTTCGAGGACGCGCTGGCCGGAATGGAGGCCGGCCGGGCGGGCGGATTCGGCTACGTCGTCGGGGTCGACCGGGCCGATCAGGCGGACGCGCTGCGCGCGCACGGCGCGGACGTCGTGGTGAGGGACCTGGCCGAGCTGCTTCGGGAGGAATGATGATCAGCCATCCCTCGTACGCGGTCGAGCCGTGGAGTCTGCGGGAGACCGCCCTGCACCTGGAGGTACTGGCGCAGAGCGAGTCGGTGTTCGCGCTCGCCAACGGGCACATCGGCTGGCGTGGCAACCTGGACGAAGGGGAACCGCACGGTCTGCCCGGCACCTACCTCAACGGGGTGTACGAACGGCACCCGCTGCCGTACGCGGAGGCCGGCTACGGTTATCCGGAGATCGGCGAGACCATCCTCAACGTCACCAACGGCAAGATCATCCGGCTGCTCGTCGACGATGCGCCGTTCGACCTGCGCTACGGCCGGTTGCGCTCTCATGAACGGCTGCTGGATCTGCGCGCGGGGGTCCTGCGGCGCACCTGCGTGTGGACCTCACCGTCCGGGCGAACCGTCCGGGTCCGCTCGACCCGGCTGGTCTCCTTCACCCAACGAGCCGTCGCCGCCGTCGCCTACGAGGTGGAGCCGCTGGACGCGGCCATCCGTGTCGTCATCCAGTCCGAACTGCTGGCCAACGAGCAACTGCCGCGGCCATCCTCCGTCGACCCGCGGGTTTCGGCTGCCCTGGAGACATCCCTGCGACCGGAGGAACACCTCGCCGAGAGCACCCGGCTGCGCCTGGTCCACCGCACCGCCGACAGCGGCCTGCGGGTCGCCGCCGCGGCCGACCACCTTGTCACCGGACCCGACTCGACACAGACCTACGGCGAGAGCGGCGCGGACGTCGGCCGGTTCACCATCACGGCGTCGCTGAACCCCGGGCAGGTCCTGCGGCTGGAAAAGCTGGTCGCCTACGGCTGGTCGGGGGTGCGTTCACTGCCGGCGATGCGCGACCAGGTGGAGGCCGCGCTCGCCGGAGCGCGCAGCACGGGCTGGCCGGGGCTGGTGGCGCAACAGCGCGGCTACCTGGACGATTTCTGGGCCGGCGCCGATATCGAGATCGACGGTGATGCGGAGATCCAGCAGGCAGTGAGGTTCGCACTCTTCCACGTGCTGCAGGCCGGTGCCCGCGCCGAGTGCCGGGCCATCCCCGCCAAGGGCCTGACCGGATCCGGCTACGACGGTCACTGCTTCTGGGACACCGAGACCTTCGTTCTGCCGGTGCTGACCTGTACCGTGCCGCAGGCCGTGGCCGAAGCGCTGCGCTGGAGGCAGTCCACACTGCCCCCGGCTCGGGAGCGGGCGGCCCAGCTCGGCCTCCAGGGCGCTGCCTTCCCCTGGCGCACCATCGAGGGCCTGGAGTGCTCCGGATACTGGCCCGCGGGTACCGCCGCCTTCCATGTGAACGCCGACATCGCCGACGCCGTCCTGCGCTACCTCGCCTTCACCGGGGATCAGGAGTTCGAGCGCGACGTCGCGGTGGAGTTGCTGGTGGAGACGGCGCGATTGTGGTGCTCGCTCGGTCACCACGACCACCAGGGCCGCTTTCACATCGACGGGGTGACCGGACCCGACGAGTACAGCGCGATCGCCGACGACAACCTGTACACCAACCTCATGGCGCAGGCGAACCTGCTGGCCGCCGCCGACATCGCCGGACGGCATCCCGGCCGTGCCGCCTCCTATGGGGTGGGCGACGACGAGGCGACCGCCTGGCGTGCCGCCGCCCACACCATGGCCGTGCCCTACAACCACGAGCTGGGGGTCCACGAGCAGTCGGCCGGATTCACCCGCCACCAGAAGTGGGACTTCGCGAGCACGCGGCAGGATCAATATCCGCTGCTGCTGCACTTCCCCTACTTCGACCTGTACCGCAAACAGGTCGTCAAACAGGCCGACCTGGTCCTGGCGATGTACCTGCGCGGCGACGCGTTCGACCCGGAGCAGAAGTCACGCAACTTCGCCTACTACGAACCGCTGACCGTGCGGGACTCCTCCCTGTCCGCCTGCAGTCAGGCCATCATCGCCGCCGAGACCGGATACCTGCGCCTCGCCGACGACTACCTCGGCGAAGCCGCGCTGATGGACCTGGAGAACCTGGAGCACAACACCCGCGACGGCCTGCACATCGCCTCCCTGGCCGGTACCTGGCTGGTGCTGGTCGCCGGCTTCGGCGGCATGCGCCACCGGGACGGTACACTCCACTTCGCGCCCCGCCTGCCGGAAACCCTCACTCGGCTGCTGTTCACCGTGCAGATCCAGGGCCGAAGCCTGCAAGTGGAGATCACCGGTTCCGCCACCACCTACCGCCTGCTCAAGGGAGCCGATCTGACGATCCGGCACTACCAGCGGCCGGTCACGCTCAACGGCCGGCGTCCGCAACAACGCCCCACACCACCTCTGCCGCCCCGTCCCGAGCCCCGGCAGCCACCAGGACGCCGCCCGAAATCCCGCCACCCCGAACACATGTGACAACACACCTGCCGCCGCACACCGAACCCGATCACAGCGGCTGCGGCAATCCTCGGTGACGTGGCGGAGCATAAGGACAGGCGGACCGGGCCAAGCGGCGCAGGAAGATCACAGCCCGTCTCGCCTGCTCACCAGGCAGGACGCGCGCTGCCCGCTCCGCGGAGAGCTACCCGGCGAGAAGACCACCCTCCCGCCCGTCAGGGGAACGGGCGAAGCCGGTCAGGATTCGACCTTGCGGGCTACCCCGCCCATCGTCCACGTCTTCTCACGGCCCTGCGTCGCCAGCGGGTTGTCGGGGCGCCAGTGGCGGACGTAGACCAGGCCGGGCTCGACCAGCTCCAGCCCGTCGAAGAAGCGCAGCACCTGGTCACTGCGCCGGGAGGCGTCCTCATGGCGGCCGAGGACCTTCCGGTAGATGTCGACCAGCGGACCCGCCGCCTCCGGGCGCGTGTCGAAGACGACGTGGCCGATGGCGAAGTGGCTGCCCGCGGGCACCGCGTCGCGCAGGATCGCCACGTTCTTGTGCGGGTTGTCCTCGTCGGGGATGAACTGCAGGGCCGACAGGATCAGGACGGCCACCGGCAGGTCCAGGTCGATCAGGCGCCGCAGCTCGGGGTCGTTGAGCAACTCGCGGGGGTGCAGCACGTCACCCTCGACGATGGTGGTGTGGAGGTTGGTGGCCAGCATGGCGCGGGCGTGGGAGAGCACGACCGGATCGGTGGCGACGTAGACCACGCGGGTGTCCGGCGCGATCGCCTGGGCCACCTGGTGGACGTTGTTGCGGGTGGGCAGCCCGGAACCGAGGACGACGAACTGGGTCATGCCCAGCTCGACGAGATAGCCCGTCACCCGGCGTAGGAAGGCCTGAGCCTCCTGGGACATGGTCCTGATCTCCGGCGCGATGGCGAGCACTTCCTCGGCGGCCTTACGATCGGCGGCGAAGTTGTCCTTGCCCCCCAGGAAGTAGTCGTTCATCCTGGCGATGTTGGGCACGCTCGTGTTCAGGCCGGCCGCCGGTCGCCGGTCGGCGTCGCTCATCTGTCATCTCCTCTGTCGCCTCTGACGTCCTCCCCGGCTCGCGGTCCGGGGATTTCGGCACCCGGTCGGTTCCGGTGACACTCAACTGTCAGGGCGTGGGTAACGATCGAGGGGCCAAGCTGTTTTCCGGGGCAGTCTATTCCTTGCGGCCTACTCCGCCGACGACCCAGACGGAGTCCGGCCGGTGGGGCGCCGCGCCCTCCGGCCGCCACCGGGGAATGTAGACGAGGCCCGGCTCGACGGGTTTCAACCCATCGAGGAAAGGCTCGACCTCGGCTCTGGTGCGCAGGTTCGCGCGGCGGGGACCGGTGATCGACCCGCGATCCTGAAAGAGGTCGGCGAGCTTCGCGGTTCTCTCGGGACACAGGTCCGAGACAGCGTGGGAGATGGCCATGTAGCTGCCCGGGGCCATGGCCTTCCGCAGGGTGGCGGTGACCCGCAGGGCCTCGGCGTCGTCCGGGAAGTCGGTCAGGAACGAGAAGAGGAGGATCGCCACGGGCCGATCGAGGTCGATCACGCCGGTGAGGCCGGGATGGGCCAGCAGGCCTTCCGGGTCGCGGGCGTCGGCCTCGATGACCGTGGCCCGGCCGTCCTCCTTCAGGAGGGCCCGGGCGTGCACGACGACCATCGGGTCGTTGTCGACGTAGACGACCCGCGCGTCGGGAGCGATGTCGTGCAGGATCTGGTGCGCGCTGCCCTGGGTCGGCAGTCCGCAGCCGATGTCGATGAACTGGCGTATGCCGGTCTCGGCGAGAAACCGCACGACGCGGCCGAGGAACCTGCGTCCCTCCACCGACATGGCGGGAAGTTCGGGGGCCAGTTCGAGCGCCACCCGCGCGGCGTCGCGGTCGGCGGCGAAGTTGTCCTTGCCACCCAGGAAGTAGTCGGCTATCCGGCCCGCGTTCGGGATCGTGGGGTCGAACCTGAGGCGCTCAGGTTGCGGCGACGCCATGATGTCCTCCGTCCGGCGGTGCGGCTTTCAGCGGACATTATCGGCCTTCAGGCCCCGAGGTGATGTATTTCGGGTCAATAACCCCTTCTGGCGGCGCATCTTCCTGATGCTCGGCTGCCTGCGCTCCGGTTGGGCGCCGTTTCGCCGGTGACGGGCCGCGCCGCGCTCAGTGGCAGGCCTCCAGGTGGCGTCCCCCTCTCCCGGGGAGGGCGAAGGCCGCCCATACCGCCTTGCCGCGGGTCTCCAGGGGAGCCCAGCCCCACATCTCGCTGATGCCGTCGACCACCTGTAGCCCCCGGCCGCTCTCCGCCTCGTAGTCGGGCTCGCGCAGGCAGGGCTCCTGGTCACTGGAGTCGGTGACCGCGCACAGCATCGAGCGTTCGGTGTGGCAGAGGATCACCTTGACCTCGGGGCAGGCCCGGGAGTGCTGGACGCCCCGCGTGCCGTGACGTACGGCGTTGGTCACGAGTTCGGAGACCACGACACCGGTGTCGTCGATCAGTTGCTCGAGTTCCCAGGCCCTCAGGGCGCCGGCGGTGAACTCACGGGCGGTCCGTGCGACGCACGGATCGTGGCGAAAGCTGCGTACGGCCATCTGCAGCCGGTTGACGTGGCTCTCGCCACCGGCCCAGGGGGGCAGGCCGCTCGGGGGCAGTAGGTGATCGAGCATCGACAACCACCGTTCCCACCCTCCGATCTCAGCTCGGATGGGTGTGGCTTCATGTCTCTGGTAACCAGTCATCGACGACCTTGGGGGTGGGCGATCGTGCGGCAAGGGCGATCCGTCTAGTCATCTTGCACGCCGTAATGTGCATAGGCAAGTACAGATGCACGTGCATCTGCACAAAAAGCTCTATGCTCGTGGTGTTGTTTCCCTCCCTAATCGGTGAGAGGCGAGGATGAACCAGCTGTACAACGGCATGCCGGCAGCCCTGATGGGCGGAATCGTCTGGCGCAAGAGCCACTTCAGCAACCCCAGCGGCAACTGCGTGGAGCTCGCGGAACTCCCCGACGGCAGGGTCGCGATGCGCAACTCCCGCGATCCCGAAGGGCCCGCGCTGATCTACACGCGCCGCGAGGCCGACGCCTTCGTCCGCGGGGTGAAGAGCGGGGAGTTCGACGACCTGATCACCTGACTGCCGGCGAGAGGTGGTTGAAGAATAAAATTCTCTATGGCCTGGGCTTGGCGGGCGGAGTACCGTGAAAGGTCGCGATCGCCGCAAGGAAGTCGGAACAGGCTCGCGTTCCGTGCCCAAAGGACTGTAGATGATCACACCTCACGCCGACGGTCAGCCGGTCGTTCCAACCCCGATGGCCGTGCCGAGGGGCAGTTCCACGGTGCTGCGGATCGTCCTGGGAGCGCAGCTCCGCCGTCTGCGCGAGCACCGGGGCATCACCCTGGAGGAGGCGGGGAACGCCATCCGGGCCTCGCACTCGAAGGTCAGCCGCATGGAGCTCGGCAGGGTCAGCTTCCGGATCAGGGACGTCGCAGACCTGCTCACCCTGTACGGCGTGACCAGCGAGGACGAGCGGGAGCCGCTGCTGTCCCTCGTCGAGAAGGCCAACCTCACCGGCTGGTGGCACAACTACAACGACGTGCTGCCCAGCTGGTTCGAGACGTACGTGGGGCTGGAGGAGTCGGCCACCGGCATCCGCAACTACGAGGTCCAGTTCGTGCCGGGACTGCTGCAGAGCGAGGGGTACGCGCGAGCCGTCGTCCAACTGGGCTTCCCCTCGGCCTCCCGGGAGGAGCTGGACCGCCGGGTGCGGCTGCGCATGGCGCGCCAGCGGCTGCTGCGAGGCTCCGCGCCGCCCCACCTGTGGGCCGTGCTGGACGAGGCCGTGCTGCGCCGCCCGCTCGGCGGGGTTCAGGTGATGTGCGAGCAGATCGACCACATCCTGACGGCGCTCGAACTGCCCAATGTGACGGTCCAGATCGTGCCCTTCAGCGTGGGTGGGCACGCCGCGGCCGGCGGGCCCTTCAGCATCCTGCGGTTCGCCCAGCCCGACCTGCCCGACGTGGTCTACCTGGAACAGCTCACCAGCGCCGTCTACCTGGAGAAGCGCGACGACGTCGACAGCTACCTGGAGGTCATGGAGCGCCTGTGCATCGAGGCCGAGCCGGTCACCCGCACCCGCGAGATCCTGCTGGGAATCCGTGAGGAGCTGAGCAGGAAGCGCTAGCCGGGAGGCGGGGGGCGACCCGCCGCCGCCTCGCCCCCCGGCGGTCTCGCCCCTGGGGAGAGGCTCTCGCCGCGTCCGCGCTCCCGCGCCGTGGTCGCGAGGGCGCCGCCCCGATCTGATCGCGGAGGTGGCCGGGCTCCGGGTCGTCAGTCCACGAAGGGGGCCACCAGGACGTCGACGATGTCCTCGTAGCCGAGTCCCTTGTGCGCCAACTGCCCGGCCACCGCGAGTTCCGCGAGGCCGTGGGCCGTCGAAAGCAGGGCCATCAGCCGGGCCTTGGGTACCGTCCCCTCCCCGGCGCCCGCCATGCCGAGCGCCGTCGTCACCTGGTCGATCGCCTCCTCCAGTTCCGGATGGTGGCCCGCGAGGAACTCCGAGGCGAACACCAGCCGGTACTCCTCACGGTGCGCCGTGGCGTACTCGACGTAGCTCAGGTAGAAGGCCCGCAGCCGGTCGCGCCGGTCGGCTTCCTGCGAGATCGCCGCGGCGACGTGCGCGCTGAGGTCGGCGATGACCCGGACGGCGAGCGCGGCCAGCAGTGCGGTCTTGTCGGTGAAGTGCCGGTAGGGGGCCGTGCGGGACAGGCCGGTCAGGTCGCCGACGGCGCGCAGTGTCACGGCGTCGAGCCCCTCCTCGCGCAGCAGCCTCAGCGCGCTCTCGACCAGGCGGGTCCTGGTGTCGTCCATCATGCGCCCGCACCTTCCCCGGCAGCCTGTGTTGACAATGTCAACGTAGCTGGTTGACACTGTCAACGTGATGTTGACGACGTCAACTGGAGAGCTATGAAGATCACGGTGAACGGCGTCCCCGCCACGGTGGACGCAGGCTCCGACGACGCCGCAGTGGACGTCCTGCGCGACGGGCTCGGCCTCACCGGTGCCAAGGCCGCCTGCCGCACCGGGGTCTGCGGCGCCTGCACGGTCATGGTGGGCGGCACGCCCCAGGCGAGCTGCCTGCTGCCCGCCGCCGTCCTGGAGGAACGCGAGATCGTCACCGCGGAGGGCCTCGACCATCCCGTCCAGCGGGCGTTCGCGGTCCACGACGGCCTGCAGTGCGGCTACTGCACGCCAGGGTTCGTGGTGGAGGCCGCGGCCTTCGTCGACGCCTGGCGCGCCGAGCACGGCGACGTCGCTCCGCCGCGCGAGCGGATCGCCGCCGCCATGGCGGGCCACCTGTGCAGGTGCGGAGCCTACGAGGGGATCCACGCGGCGATCGCCGCCGCCTGCCGGGGAGAACACGACGGCGCTCCGGGGACACCCGCCCGCCTGGAGGCGATGGACAAGATCACCGGCCGGGCCCGCTACACCACCGACGTACGCCTGGACGGCCAGCTGGAGGGGGTGGTCATTCGCTCCACCAGGGCACACGCCCGCGTCACCGCGGTGACCGCCGGCACCGCGCACGTCGTCGACCTGCTGCCGCCCGACCGCACCGTCCGCTACGCGGGCCAGCCCGTCGCCGCCGTGGCCGCCCCCACCCGCCGCGAGGCCCTGGCGATCGCGGAGGCCGCGGAGATCGGCTACGACCCGATGCCCGCCGCGCTCGACGACACGCCCCAGGCCCCGCCCGTCTACGACGAGTCCACCAGGAAGCACGCCCCCAGCTCCAGCGAGGGGTTGGACCTGCCCGGCGGCTGGCACGGCAATGTGCGCGGCCCCTTCACCAGGGCGAGCTGGCGCGGACGCACCGCCGTCAAACGGATCGAGGCCGCGCGGCGCGACGCCGACCCCCGCCTGGTGACCGGCACGTTCACCACCGCCGTGCAGGTCCACACCCCGATGGAGCCGCACGCCTGCGTGGCCCGCTGGGACGGCGAGGGCGACCTCCACCTGCACCTGTCCACCCAGACCGTGGGCCTGGCCACCGAACACGCGGCCAGACACTGGAACCTGCCCGCCGACCGGGTCCACGTCGTCGCCGATCACGTCGGCGGCGGTTTCGGGGCCAAGAGCGGCGTCACCGTCGAGACGGTCGCGGCCGTCGAGCTCGCCCGGGCCTGCGGCGCACCGGTCCGCGTGGTGTTCGGCCGCGCCGAGGAACTCACCGACGCGGGCAACCGCCCCGGTACCCGCACCACGCTCGAACTGCTCACCGACGACCGGGGCGACCTCGCCGCCCTCACCGTGGACGTCCACGGGCGCGGCGGCGTGGCCATCGGATCGATGGTCGCCGGGATGGCCCGCCTCATGTACGGCACCGCGCCCCGGCGGCTCCGCGACTACGACGTGGTCACCAACGAGCCGCCGGGCACCCCGTTCCGCGGACCTGGGGCGCCGCCCCTGCTCTGGGCGCTGGAGCAGGCGGTGGACGAGGCCGCCCACCGCCGCGGCGAGGACCCGATCGCGCTGCGCCGCCGCTGGGACGGCAACCGCAAACGGCACGCCCTCTACGACAGGGCACTGGCCCTGCCGCTGTGGGCCGACCGGCCGCGGACCGGCTCCCAGACGGGCCGCTTCCGCAGGGGCGTCGGGGTGGCCGCCGCCAACTGGCTCTACATGCTCGACCCCGCCACCGAGGTGGAGCTGCGCGTCGAGGGCGACACGGTCGTGGCCGCCACCTCGACCCAGGACATCGGGACCGGCATCCGCAGCGTCATCGCCGACATCCTGCGGGAGGAACTCGCGCTGCCCGCCGAGCGCGTCCGCGTCGAGATCGGCAGGACGGGCACTGTGCACGGACCACCCTCCATCGGCAGCCGCACCACGGCCTCGGTCGCCCCGGCCGTACGCGACGCCGCGCGGCGGCTGCGGGAGCTGGGCCTGAGCGACGGGGCCAGGGTCGTCGGCAGGCGCCGCCGCGACCGGCGCGGCTACCTGACCCCGGTCGCGGTGGCCGGTATAGCCCTCGGCCGGGGGTTCAGCGGCGCCGTCCACGTCACCGAGGTCGAGGTCGACACCCGCCTGGGAGCCGTCAGGCCGCTGCGGGTGTGGGCGGGGATCGCGGTGGGCCACATCTACGCCGAACGGCTGGCGCGCAGCCAGTGCGAGGGCGGCGTCGTGCAGGGCATCGGCTACGCGCTGTACGAGGAGCGCCTGGTCGACCCGGTGACGGGAACCGTGCTGACCGCCAACCTCGACGACTACCGCATTCCCGGCATCGGTGACACCCCCGAGATCACTGTGCACTTCCACCGCGACGGCTGGGACCACGTCAACGGCAACGGCGTCGGAGTCGGCGAGATCTCCACGATCGGCGTGGCCGCCTCGGTGGGCAACGCCGTCCACAACGCCACCGGCTGGCGCCCCCACGACCTGCCCATCCGCCCCGACCGGCTCCTCGAAGGGATCTCCCGTTGACCTCCTCCCCGAAGCCGCCCCCCGGATTCCCCGGAGCGGGTCCGCTCTCCCCGGAGCCGGACCCTGAAGCCCTCGCGACGAGGCTCCCGCCGGCCCCTTCCCCGGGGCCGTACCTCGTGCTCTCCGAGGGAGCCGTCCCATCGGTCCTTTCCCCGGAGCGGCGGTTCCGGGGCCGCGCACCGGAAGGCGTCCGATGACCGGGCTCACCGACCTCGACGACCTCGGCGACGCCGTGCGGCGCGGGGGCGAGTTCCGCGCCGGAGGCACCGACCTGATGGGCCGCCGCGCGGCCGGGCCGCACGTGGACCTGCGCGGCCTGCCCGGTCTGACCGGCCTCGCCTGGCAGCCGGACGGCGCAGTCCGGATCGGCGCGCTGACCACGGTCGCGCGCGTCGCCGCCGACGCGCGTCTCGGTGCCGCCCACCCCTGCCTGGCGCTGACGGCGGCGGGCCTGGCCACGCCCCAGATCCGGGAGGTGGCCACGGTCGGGGGCAACCTGCTGCAGCGCAACCGCTGCGCGTACTTCCGCGGCCCGTCCTTCTCCTGCCACCAGAACGGCGGCGGCCACTGCCCGGCCCGCGCCGGGCTCGCCCCGAACGCCGCGATCGTCGACACCGGACCGTGCATAGCCCCGCACCCGTCGTCGCTGGCGGTGGCGCTGCTCGCCTGTGACGCCCTGGCCGAGGTCCACGGCGGTGTCCGCGATGATGTCCGAGATGATGTCCGCAGTGGGGCCCCGTTCCCGGTCGGCGACCTGTACGGGGACGGCTCCGACCCCACCCGTGACCACCTGCTGGGGCCGGGGGAGATCCTGCTGTCCGTCCTCCTGCCGCCGTCCGTGCCGGGCGAGCGGGCCGCCTACCACCGGGCGATCGGCAGGTCCGAGGCCGAGTGGCCGCTGGTGGAGGCGGCGGCGCGGCTGGTCGTGGACGGCGGCAGGATCACCTTCGCCAGGGTGGCCGCGGGCGGCGTCGCCCGCGTCCCGGTGCGCCTGCCCGAGGTCGAGGAGGCGCTCCTGGCCGGGGAACCTCTCGACCGGGCGGCGGGGCTGGCCACCGCCCGGTGTACCCCGGCGGCTCGCAACCGTTACAAGCTCGCCCTGCTCTCCGGGACCGTCCTGGAGGTTCTGGAGCGCGCCACCGGAACCGCCGGGCACCGCTGACCGGCTCGCCCGTACCGACCCGCGCGGCTCCTCGGCGTACCCGGACGGCGGTCCGAGGTGTTTTGGGGGTGGGGGCGTCTGAGCGCCAGGCACGGCACAACACCACCCGGAAACCCCCCCCCG
>NZ_JBEXGU010000197.1:0-16154 GCF_040607515.1 Streptosporangium sp. NPDC005286
ATCGGTCAGCGGGTCGTCGATGCGGAGCACGTCCAGGCCCCTGGTGATGTCACTGGAGTAGATGTGGCCGTTGTAGTAGTACGCCGACCACGCCGCGGGTCAGTTCGCGAGGTCCTCGTCCCTGATGGTCTCGACCCGGCAGTGCGAGAGCGCGTTCCGCTTCGGCTGGTAGACGCAGACCTTGAGGTCGATCCTCTTGACCTGGCCCTTCGTCTCGAAAAGGTAGCCCTTGTACCCGGAGGAGGCGCAGGACCAGCGCACCGGCGACCAGGACGGCCCGCCCTTCTGGTAGTGGAACCTGGCGCGAACCCAGGCGCAGTGACCGGGGTGGCGGTCTCGGTCGTAGATCCTGCCGTACGCGGTGAAGTGGCTCTCGTTGAAGCCGGTGACCCACAGCTGAGCCTTGGCGTACCCGGAATGCCCGGAGCCGGATCTGACCGTCCCCAGATAGAAGTCGCCCTGGGCCGTCGCGCTCGCCGCGGCGGGCAGTCCCAGCACGAGCGCGGTGGCCAGCAGCGCTCCACGGACGATCCTGCGCATCGTCTCTCCTCTTTCCTGTGCTTCCCTGTGCTTCCCGGCGCGGGTTCTTCTCGGCTCGGGTGATCCGTCACCAGTGATACGCGAGACGACTTGGAACCCTCTTGCGAGTCACTGCCCGTGGCGCACCGCCCGGTCCGCCGCCTCATCCCGCCGAGGAATCCGGGGAGCCGGAAGGATCCGGAGAGCCGGCGGACAGCCGCGCGGCGGTATGGGGTGCCGTTAAGAACCGCACCCCCAAAAACTGACCGCGACGACGAGGGCCCTAGTAGGACTTGGTTACCTCGGGTAGGAGACGGTATGTCACCTGCTTTGGGGGTGGGGGAAGATGACCCCTCAAGAACTGGACGCCGTGCGGGGGCGGTTGGAGACCTTCGCCGCTGAGGTGTTCTCCGGTTTTGCCCGTGCTGATCAGCGGCGGTGGGGCGAACGGTATGTGCGGGGCCTGCTGACCGATGGGGTGCGTAAGTCGATGGAGCCGATGGCGGATGGAGGCGGCGATCGACCCGGTGGCGTGGGTGGTCGACGATGTGTCCTTTGTCAAGGACGGCGATGAGTCGCCGGGCGTGGCCGCGCAGTACTACGGGGTGCTGGGCAAGAGGGCCAACTGCCAGGTCGCCCCGAGCGTGCATCTGGTCACCGGCGCCGCGTCGTGTCCGGTGAACCGGCGGCTGTGGGATCCGTCCTCGCCCCGGGTGCCGGAGGCCGAAGCGGTGACGGCGCGCCGCCGCCGGGCTCGGATCCCTGAGGAGGTGGCGCATGTGCCCAAATGGCGGCCGGCCGTGGACATGCTGGATGAGCCGGCATGTTGGGGCTGGATGCGCCGCTGGTGGTCGCCGATGAAGGGTATGGCCAAGACGGGACCTTCCGGCTGGCCCTGACCGAGCGGAACATCGCCTACGTGGTGGGGGTGCGCTCCGATACCGCGCTTTTGGCGGCCGGTGTCTGCCGCACCAGGACGCCGTGCCCCTGAACCGGAAGCACCCGCCGGGCAACCTGTGGCGTCGCATGGCAGCGCTGCTGGACGGTGGTGCTGCTCGTTGCGGCCGGTTCGGTCGTCCTCGGCACCTCGCTGGCTCAGGCGAGTAGTCTCGGACGGACATCTCGTACAGACGAATCAGAGTCGGAGAACGGGGCCGGCTGCCCTCGCTCGATCTCCGCCGGGCCGATTACTGCTCGGGGCCGCGTTCCCCATGGCCCCTCGGGGCTATCGCGAGATCGCACTTCAGCTGCCGCAGGTGCCTAGGGGCAAGCTGAAGTGCGATCTCGCGAAAGAAGGTGCCTGCCGAGTTGCTCAGCTGGCGCCGAGCAGCTCGGTGATCTGCGTGTAAAACGGGGCGGGGTCGCCCGCGAGCGATGCCTTCACCATCGCGGTCCAGTCATCGACGATCACCTCGAGCGACCCGGCGGCCAAGCCGTCGAGCGACAGGCGCGGGACATCACGGGGATCGATCTTGGGTCCGTCGTAGCCGGACGACATGTCCGTGTCGGCAGCGCCGAGGAGGACACCCTGAACCAACGTGTCCTGAGCGGCGAGCTCGAGGCGCACGCCGTTGGTCATGTTCCATTCGGCGGCCTTGGCGGCGGAGTACGAGCTGGTGCCGGGGGCGGCGAACCAAGACAGCGCCGACAGCACGTTCACGATCGCGCCGCCGCCGTTCGCCGCGAGGACGGGACTGAACTCGCGGATCACGTCGAGCGTGCCCCAGAAGTGCGTATCCATCTCGCGGCGCACTTCGGTGAGGTCGCCAGTGACGAGGGGGGCGCCGGTCACGATGCCGGCGTTGTTGATGAGGAGCGTCACATCGCGCGCGGTCGCCGCGGCCGTAACGACGGACTCGTGGTCGAGCAGATCGAGTCGCAGCGGCACCACCCGGCTGTCGTCGAAGTAGAGGCCCTCGAGGCTCTCGGAGCGGCGGGTCGTCGCGTACACCTTGCTCACCCCGCGCTCAAGCAGCTCGAGCACGAACTGACGGCCGATACCGCGGTTGGATCCGGTGACAAGGGCGATCTGGTCGGCGATATTCATGGATTCCTTGCTTCCTGCGTAGGCCTTCTCGGGTTTCGGCGGGGCCGCATCCGGCCCGGCTTCGACTACCCTAAGAGTTCACGTTGACGTCAAGGTCAAGCCGAGAATCGCGAAGTCAGAGTCAGAGGAGGATGCAGATGCGGATAGGCGATGTCGCGCACCGGGCGGGGGTCAGCACCAGAGCTCTCCGCTACTACGAAGAGCAGGGTCTGCTCGCCCCGGAACGCACCCCCAACGGTCAACGGACCTACCCCGAGTCGGCCGTCGAACGTGTCCGGCTGATCCAGCAGTTCTTCACCGCAGGCCTGCCCAGCCGCACCATCCTGCAGCTGCTGCCCTGTGTCGACACCGGCCACGGCCCCCCCGAGGTGTTCGAGCTGCTGGCGGCCGAGCGCAACCGCATCACCGCCGCCATGGCCGACCTCGCCGCCGCGCGCGACGCCCTCGACGACATCATCGACATCGCGAACCATCCAACCCCCGAACATTGCCCCGCTCTCCGCGAACCCGCCTGGGCGCCGTACAGCGCTACCGACGCAACGACGGTTGCGGCCAGCCCGGCTGCGGACATGCCCATCACCGGCTGACCGCGGGACGGCAGGAACCTCCAGCGGCGCCTCGTCATCAGCACTCAACTCATCACATCGGCCTCCTGACACAGATACGTCCGCGTCAACGAACCCGATCAGAGGGGTCAGAGATTCCCTGCGGTCTCCCCGCCCGCTTCGCGCGGGGAGACCGCAGTCAACCCCGAGATCCTCGCCGCGCTCGCACCAGGGGCTAGTGCGACGTTCCTCACCGGAAGTACAGATCCACCCCGGTCCTGGCACCAGGAAGGCAGGGCCGACGATCCCGGCTTCCCCGCAGCGCGTTCGCTACCTCCAATGAGGAACGGAGCACTAGTAGGACTTGGTTACCTCGGGTAGGAGATGGTATGTCACCTGCTTTGGGGGTGAGGGAAGATGACCCCTCAAGAACTTGAGGTCGTGCGGGCGCGACTGGAGACGTTTGCCGCTGAGGTGTTCTCTTGTTTTGCCCGTGCTGATCAGCGGTGGTGGGGCGAGCGGTATGTGCGTGGCCTGCTGACCGACGGGGCGCGTAAATCGATGGAGCCGATGGCGGCCCGGCTGGGCGTGGACCGCCAAGGGCTGCAGCAGTTTCTCACCGATGCCCCCTGGTCGCATCAGCTGGTGCTGGCCGAGCTGGCCTGGTGGATGGACGCGGCGATCGACCCGGCCGCCTGGGTGGTCGATGATGTGTCCTTTCCCAAGGACGGCGATGAGTCGCCGGGCGTGGCCGCGCAATACTGCGGGGCACTGGGCAAGACCGCCAACTGCCAGGTCGCCCCCAGCGTGCATCTGGTCACCGACGCCGCGTCGTGTCCGGTGAACTGGCGGCTGTTCGTGCCAGAACAGTGGGATGCGGCCTCGCCGCGGGCAGCGGATCCGGCCGCGGTGGCGGCGCGCAGGTGCCGGGCCCGGATCCCTGAGGACGTCGCTCATGTGCCCAAGTGGCAACTGGCCATCGACATGATCGACGAGCTGTGCTGCTGGGGACTGGATCCGCCGCTGGTGGTCGCGGATGAGGGCTACGGTCAAGACGGAGCCTTCCGCCTGGGCCTGACCGAGCGTGGCATCCCTTACGTGGTGGGGGTGCGTTCCGATACCGCGTTGCTGGAGGCCGGGGCCTGCCGCACCGCTGCGGCCTATGGCGGGGTCGGACGGCGGCCGGTGCCGCGTTACCGGGATAAGCCGTGCTCGGCCCGGCAGATGGTTACTGCCGCCGGGCGGCGCGCGCTGCACACGGTGACCTGGCGGCCCGGGTCCAAAGGGCCGCTGCGCTCCCGGTTCGCCGCGCTGCGGGTACGGCCCGCGGGGTGCGGATCCGCCGCGCCCATGCCGGTGAAGAACTGCCGGAGTGCTGGCTTTTGGCCGAATGGCCACCGGGCGAGAGCGAGCCGGTCAAGTATTGGCTGTCCACCCTGCCCGGCGACCTCCCGCTGCGGCGCCTGGTGAGAATGGCGAAGATCCGCTGGCGGGTCGAGCACGACTACCGTGAGCTGAAGACCGGATTGGGCCTGGACCATTTCGAGGGCCGTACCTGGAGCGGCTGGCACCACCACGTCACCCTGGTCTCGGTCGCACACGCGTTCTGCACCCTTGAACGACTCAACCCAAAAGCGCCGGCTGCGGCTTGAGCACCTACCAGGTCATCGCCGAGTTGCAGCTGCTTCTGGCCTGCTGGTCCGGGATCTGCCCCACCTGCCGCCGCACGCTACCCAGACACGCCCAGCCCGTCCCCACCTAACCAAGCCCTACTAGTGCTGCGTTCCTCAACGGGGATAGCGAACGTGCGGTGGAGAACCCGAGGTTGTCGGGAGGCCTTCCCTGGCCTTCGGCATCCCGCGCCGGCAGGAATCTGTGTCTCCAACGAGGAACGTTGCACTAGTGGTTTCTGAGCAGGATGTTGCCCGTGATCCTGGGCTCGCAGAGCTCCTCGGCTCCCGGGGCGCCGGCCACGATGGTGAAGCCGGTCGGGGCCAGGCGCAGTTCCATCACCGCGGCTCGCTCGGCGGCGGGCAGGGCGGTGTAGCGGGCCAGCAGCTCCTCGTCGTCGAACAGGTCGGCGTCCGACAGGAAGACCGGGGAGGTAGGGTGGCGGCGGCCCAGGTCCAGGATCTTGCCGCCGCCGTCCCAGTTGACGCCGTTCAGCGCGACCCAGCCGATCCCGTCCAGGCCCTCGAACAGGCGGGCCGCGTCGCCGAAGCGGTGGGTGCGCATCACCGGGTGCAGGTAGGCGTCGGCGTCCAGCACATCCTGGTCGCGCGGGTCGCCGGTCGCCGAGGAGTGCGTGCCGTAGCGGCCCGCGGAGCGGCCCAGGCCCAGTCGGTGCACCACCGACAGGCCCTCCTCGCCGGTGTCGCCGCCCGAGAGCAGCCGTACCAGCTCGCGGTCGATCAGCCGCTGGTGCTCGCCGAAGCTGTGGAAGAGCCACAGGTACATCAGGCCGCCGGGGGAGAGCCGTTCGGCCAGCCAGGCCAGGCCCGCGCGGGGGTCGTCGAGGCAGTGCAGCACCCCGGTCATCACGATGAGGTCGTAGGGCCCCTCGAAACCGTCCCCGCCGATGGCGCCGCGTACCAGCTCCACGTTGGTCAGCCCGTTGCGCTCGCGCAGCTCCCCGGCCACGTCGAGCGAGGACTGCGACAGGTCCATGCCGGTGAAGCTCGCCCGCGGATACTGCGAGGCGAGCCCGAGCAGCTGGTGGCCGGTGCCGCAGCCGGCGTCCAGCACTCGTTTGCCGGCCAGGGTCTTGTCCCTGGCGACCATGCCGATGCCGAGCGCCAGGTCCAGGATCAGGTCGTCGCCGACGGTCAGGGAGGGGCAGGGGTAGCGCTCGTACAGCTCCCTGACCTGATCTACGGCGCTCACGGGGTGTCGATCTCGTCGTACGGGATCTCCTCGATCCGGCGGGCGAAGACCCAGTGGTGGCCTTCCAGGTCCTCGGCGGTGTAGTTGCGGTCGCCGTAGAAGCGGGTGCCCGGCTCGTCGCGGATCACCGCCCCGGCCTTCCTCGCGCGCTCGTGGTGCTCGTCCACGTCGTCGACGAACACGTACAGGCTCTGGTGCGGCTCGCCCTGGCCCCGCGGCTCGTGCCTGCGGCCGTCACCCGTCCCGGCGAGCTGCACGACCCCCTCGCCGAACGACAGCTCGGCGTGCACGATGGAGCCGTCGTCGTCGTTCAGCACCTTCCGCTTTTCGAATCCGAACGCCTCGATGAGCCATTCGATGGCTTTTCCGAGGTCGGCGTAGAAGAGGACGGGGGTGATTCTCGGCATTCCGTCGGGTGGGTTGAGCATTTCTCTCTCTCCCTCGGTCGGTGACCTTGGAAACGTACGGGAACGCTACCCCGCATCCCGCCGGCGAGACGTCCGGGCGTTCGCGATTTGCACCGCTTTCACGGGTTCCACGAACCGGTCACGTGTTCGGCAGGCGCAGGCCGCCGTCCAGGCGGACGACCGTCGCGTTGAGGTAGCCCAGCTCGCACACGGCCCGGACCGCGCGGGCGAACTCCTGCGGCGTTCCCAGCCGGGGCGGGAAGACGATCTGCCGTACCAGCGGGCGCCGGAACTCCGGCGGGATCGCCTCGAACAGCGGGGTGTCGAACAGGCCGGGGGAGAGCGCGCACACCCGTACGCCGACCGAGGCCAGGTCGCGGGCAGCCGGCAGGGTCAGCGCGGCGACCGCGCCCTTGGAGGCGGCGTAGGCGGTCTGACCGGCCTGGCCGTCCTCGGCGGCGGCGGAGGAGGTGTTGACGACCACGCCCCGCTCGCCGTCCTGTAGCGGCTCGGTCGCGGCCATCGCGGCGGCGGCCAGGCGCATCACGTTGAAGGTGCCGACCAGGTTGACCGCCAGCGCCCGCTCGAAGGTCTCCAGGTCGTGCGGGCGGCCGTCGAGGCCGAGCGTGCGGGCGGCGGGTGCGATGCCCGCGCAGCTCACCGCCACCCGCAACGGCCCGGTGAGTCCCGCGGCCACCTCCACGGCGTGCTCGACCGACTCGGCGCGGGTCACGTCGGTCTCCACGAACGTGCCACCCACCTCGCCCGCCACCGCGGCTCCCGTACGGGTGTCGGTGTCGGCCACGACCACGTGTGCGCCGGCCTCGGCGAGCTCGCGCGCGGTGGCGGCGCCCAGCCCTCCACCGGCCCCCGACACCAGTGCCGTCACCCCTCGCAGCTCCATATCCGTTTGGCCGCCTTTCCGCAATGCTAGGCGAATGTGATTACTTATCAAGACATATCCTGACGCGAAATTCCGCATTCACGCTGCACCCCACAGACGTGAGGTAACCAATGACGATTTCCAACGGCGCTGACAATGTGCACGACCTGATCGCCCGCCGGCGGCGCGAGCGAGATCGCATCCCACGACGCGCGATACCCGAGGAGGGGGTGCCGGTCTCCTCCACCCAGGAGCGCATCTGGTTCGGCGAGAGGTTCAATCCGGGATTCGGGTTCTACCACGTGCCCGCCACCCTGCGACTGCGCGGCCCCCTCGACGCCGGAGCCCTCGACCGGGCGCTCTGCGAGGTGATCAGGCGGCACGAGATCCTGCGCTCCACCGTCGAGGAGATCGACGGCATGCCCGTCCAGCGCGTCGGCGACGCGCCCACCGGCGTGCTGCGCTCCGTCGACCTGGCCGGCGAGCCCGATCCCGGGGCCAGTCCCGAGGACGAGGCCGCGCGGATGGCCGCCGACGATATCCTGGCCCCGTTCGACCTGCGGCACGGACCGCTGGGGCGGGCCCTGCTGCTCAGGCTGGGGCCCGACGACCACGTGCTCGTGCTGACCTTCCACCACATCGTCTTCGACGACCCGTCCTTCGGCATCGTCGGGCGCGAGATCGAGGCCCTCTACACCTCCTCGGCGCCCCTGCCCGAACTGGATCTGCAGTACACCGACTTCTCGGTCTGGCAGCGCGAGCGGCTGCGCACCGAGGAGGTGCGCTCGCGCCTGGTCGACTACTGGCGGCGGACCCTGGAGGGCGTGCCCCGGCTGCTCGACCTGCCCTCGGACCGGCCCCGCCCGCCGCAGCGGAGCCGCGCGGGCCGCTTCCACCGCTCCCGGCTGCCCGCGGACGTCGTCGGCGCGGCGCGCGCGATGGCGCGCGAGGAGGGCACCACCCCGTTCACCGTCCTGCTGGCCGCCTACGGCGTGCTGCTGTCGCGCTACGCCGACCAGGCCGACATCGTCACCGCGGTACCCGCCGCCGGACGCATCCGGCCCGAGCTCGAAGAGCTCGTCGGCTGCTTCATCAACATCATCTGTCTCCGCCTCGACCTGCGCGGCGAGCCCACCTTCCGCGAGCTGCTGCGCCGGGTGCGGCACGCCTCCGTCGAGGGCCACGACCACGAGGAGATGCCCTTCGAGGAACTGGTGCGCGAGCTGCACCCGCAGCGGCCGCGGAGCCACACGCCGCTGTTCCAGGCGGGGCTCGGGGTACGCGACAACGACGGCGTCTTCCTGAACCTGCCGGGCGTGCGGGCCTCGGAGTTCGTGCCCGACGTCGAGGTCTCGCACTTCGACCTGATGGTGGACTTCAGCGTCGACGGCGACGGCATGGCGGGCCTGTGGGGTTACAACGACGACCTGTTCGACCCCGCGACCGTCGAGGTCCTCGCCGAGCAGTTCACGCTCCTGCTCACCGAGGCGTGCGCCCAGCCCGACCGTCAGGTCGGCGACCTCCGGCTGCCCGCCTCCCCGAGGTTCCCCCAGCCCGAGACCGTCGGCGCCGAACCTCCGGCCGCCGTCCTGGCCGGGCGGGCGCGGCGCGCACCGGACTCGCCCGCCGTCACCTCCGTCGACGGCACGCTGACCTACGCCCAGCTCGACGCGCACGCCGAAGCCCTGGCACCCGCCGTGCGCAAGGGGGCCGAACCGCCGGCCGCCGACACCCCCGACCTCGCCGTGTGGTGGTACGCCAGGCTCAAGGCCGATGGCGGCCCGCGGGACGCGGGCTGCGCGCGGGCCGCGGACCTGGCCTCGCGGATCGGCCTGGGCGCCACCGGCACCGTGCTCACCTTCGCCCCGCCCGCCTCCGGCGCGCTCGCCGACGCCATGCTGCTGGCCCTCTTCTCCGGCGCGCACCTGGTGATCGCGCCCCCCAAGGCCGCCCGTGACATCGAGCGGCTGAGGACCCTGGTCGGGGACGCCACGGTCGTGCACGCCCCATCGGCCACGTGGCGGCTGCTGCTGCGCGAGAACGCCCTGCCGGAAGGCCGTCCGTTCACCGCGCTCTGCGACGCGGCCACCACCCCGGACCCCCTGGTACGGGAACTGGCCGCGCGAGTCCCCACCTGGACCCTGTACGGAGAGCGCTGGGCCGCGGCCCACCGGATCGACCCGCTCGCCGAGCCCCGCAGGGGCGTCCCGCTCGGCGTCCCGCTGGCCGGCACCCCGATCGAGGTCATCGGCCGGGCCGGGCGCCCTGGCGCCACCGGCGTACCCGGCGAGATCCACGTCGGCGGCGCCGCCACCGGGGACCGGGGCCGGATCCTGCCCGACGGCTCGCTGGAGCTGCTCGGCCGCTTCGACCGGATGTTCACCGTCGGCGGGTTCCGGGTGGACACCGACGAGGTGGCCCGCTCCCTGGCCGGCCGCCCCGGCGTGGTCGAGGCGATCGTGGACGTGCGCCACGACCGGCTCGTCGCGTACGTGGCCGGTGACGGGATCGATCCGCGGAAGCTCACCGCTCACCTGCCCGAATACCAGGTGCCCGGCTCGGTCGTCGTCCTCGACGCGCTGCCCAGGAGCGCGCGGGGCGACATCGCCCACGAGGAGTTGCCCAGCCCCGAGGCCCCGGGCGACGAGGGCGGCCAGGTGCCGATCAGGGGCGGCACCGAGGAGTCCGTCGCCGGCATCTGGCGCGAACTGCTCGGCGTGCGGGAGATCGGCGCCGCCGACGGCTTCCTCGACCTCGGCGGCCACTCGCTCACCCTGGCCCGCCTCAGCCTGCGCTACGAGGTGGCGTTCGGCATCGAGGTGGAGCTGCCCGACCTGCTGCGCCACGCGACGGTCCGCGAGCAGGCGGCACTCATCGACGAGCGCCGCGCGCAGGCCGGCCTCACCGGAGAGGGGAAGTCGTCATGACCTCGGTATCCGCCAAGCCCGCGCAGGCCACGAGCGAGGGACCCCCCAGGACGAGGCTGGAGTCGCTGACCGGGCTGCGGTGGTTCGCCGCGTTCGGCGTCTTCTTCAGCCACGTCGCGATCCTGCTGCCGCTGCCCTACCTCAACGAGCTGTTCATCCTCGGCACCGCCGGGGTCACCTTCTTCTTCGTCCTGTCCGGATATGTCCTGACCTGGACGTTCTTTGAGAACGACACCGCGCCGAGGTTCTACTGGCGCCGCTTCGCCAGGATCTGGCCGTCGCTGCTCATCACCACCGTCGCGGCGGTCGCGCTGCTCGTCGGCGGCCAGCTCTGGCCCACCGAGGGCGGCACCTCGCTGGTCTGGTGGACGGTCGCGACGCTGCTCCTGGTGCAGGCGTGGATCCCGGCGTCGTTCCAGAGCGACACCGTGCCGCACACCGTCTCCTGGTCGCTGTCGTGCGAGGCGTTCTTCTACGCGGTCTTCCCGTTCGTGGTCCGCCCGATCGTGCGGCGCACGCTGCGCCAGATGGTGACGATCGCCGCCGTGCTCATCGCGATCAGCATCGGCACCCGGGTCTGGCTCTGGCTGGCCAATCCGCAGATCACGCCGGAGAACTGGTTCACCTCCGACCTGTACTACTTCGCCACCCACTCGCCGATCGCCCGGGTCAGCGAGTTCGTGCTGGGCATCGTGATCGCCGCCGCCGTACGCCGCGGCTGGCGCAGCCCGCTCGGGCTGCGCGCGGCGACCGCGATCACGGTCGGCTACTTCGCGCTGCTGTGGGCGTGGTCCGTCTCGGGCCTGTGGCCGACCGCGCTGGCCGAGGCCGCCAACCGGGGCAGCATCGTGGTGTTCGCGCTGCTCATCGCGGCGGCGGCGACCAACGACCTGGCCGGTCGGCGCAGCCTGCTCGGCTCCCGCCCGCTGGTGGCGCTCGGCCAGTGGTCCTACGCCTTCTACCTGGTGCACTTCCTGGTGCTCTTTCCGATCGCCAAGCACGCGTTCGGCCGGCAGTCGCTCTACGACTTCCCGCCGCCCAGCTGGGCGCACCTGCCGTACGCGGTGGCCGGGCTGGCGGTCAGCGTGCTGCTGTCGTGGGGGCTGTACCGGCTGTACGAGTACCCGATCGAGAAGCGGCTGCGGGCCATGCTGCGCCGCGAACCGAAGACCGCACCCCCGGCCCCGGGCGCGGAGCCCTCGATGTGAGGCCGGGCGCGCCTGCGGGGAGTCGGAACCGCACCGCCATACGACCACGACCGAGTGTCCGGGCGCGCGGAGTTGCGTGAGGGGTTCGGGGTATGCGCCGGACGCAAGCGGGTCGATGCTCAGTGGCACAGTGCTAGGAGGCCGCTTCGCGTGGTTCGACTGGAGTGGCGGCCACCCCTCCGCCCTTTCAGTAGATGTCGCGGACGTAGCGTTTGTCGGTGGACAGGCGTTTGACGTAGATGTCGGCGGCTTGTTCGGTGAGGTCACCATGGGTGGTGATGATGTCACGGAATGCTTTGTCGACGTCTTTGGCCATGCGGGAGGCGTCGCCGCAGACGTAGAGGTGAGCGCCGTTCTCCAGCCAGGTCCAGAGACGGTGGCCGTGTTCGTGCATGCGGTCCTGGACGTAGATCTTGTTGCGCTGGTCTCGGGAGAAGGCGGTGTCGAGGCGGTCGAGGGTGCCGTCGTCGCGGAGTGCGGTGAGGTCGTCGCGGTAGTAGAAGTCGGTGGCCTGGTGCTGTTCTCCGAAGAACAGCCAGTTGGGGGCGGGGTGTCCTTGGGCGCGGCGGTCGTGGAGGAAGCCGACGAAGGGGGCGACGCCGGTTCCGAGGCCAATCATGACCATGGGGGTGGCGGGGTCAGCGGGCGGTCGGAAGTGCGGGGAGGGCTGGACATGGATGGGGATGGAGGTTCCGGGTTCGCAGTCGGTGCGGGGGGACAGCCGGGTGGCGCCGAGTTCTTCAAGGCGCTGGTCGAGACGGCGGCCGTGGCCGCAGAAGTCGTTGTAGGAGGAGTCACCGAAAGCCAGGACGGAGTAGCAGAGGTGATCAAGGCGCGTGTCGGTCGCGGCGAGGGCATCCCAGAAGACGCTTCCGTTGTCGGGTGCGTCGCCGTCACCGAAGGTGCTGGTGATCAGGAGGGTGTCGGAGGGGGGCAACGCGGTGGGGTCGGCGTCGTCCATGCCGAGAAGGGTGACCTTGTGCCCGGCGGCGGTGAGGCGCTGCGCCGCGGTGGCGGCGAACTCCTCGGCGTTGCCCGTCTGTGACGCCCACAGCACGGTGATCATGCGGCCCTGCACGGGTGAGCTGTGGCTGGGGTGTTCGGCCAGTTCGATGGTCGGGTGAGAGGCGGCGCGGGAGAACCGCCCGGCCAGGCGTCCGTCCACCCACAACGCGTGCTCGCGGCGGAGTGGTGCGGCGGGGGGCAGGACCGGCACCCCTGCCGGGTCCGCCCCGATTCCGGTGAGGAATCCTGCCAGGTAGTGGCGTTCGTGTTCGTCGAAGGCGGGCGGCCGGAGGTCGGTGATGCCGAGGACGTCCGCGAGCACCGGGTGATCCGCGCCGAAGGCCGCCGGAGCCGACGGCTGGGCGGGCACGACCTCGGTGGCCTCGCCTTCGGGCCGGGTGACGACGACGGGGATGGCCGACTTGGCTAGGGACACGGCGCAGACCTTGAACTCCGGCTGGAAGGACAGGGGGTCGACGGCGTCGTTGGTCACGGCGTTGACGCTGAGGTACTCGCCGAACAGGTCGTTCCAGTGGAAGGGGGCGAAGCAGCAGCCGGGCCGGACCCGGTCGGTGACGACGGCGGGCAGGACCGCCTTGCCACGGCGGGAGGCGACCTCGACCGGGTCTCCGTCGGTGAGTCCGAGGTCCCGGGCGTCGTCGGGGTGGATCTCGACGAACGGGGCCGGGGTTGAGCTTGTCGACTTTTCCGGTCTTGGTGAGGGTGTGCCACTGGTGCTGGAGCCGGCCGGTGTTGAGCGCGAACGGGTAGTCGTCGTCCGGCATCTCCCGGGCGGGCAGATGGGGCCGGGCGAAGAACACCGGCCGCCGCGGGATCGAAACCCTTTTATCATCGCATATGCATATCTAATCGTATCTTCGTCATGGCATTTGCCGGAGGTGTGGTCGGATATTGGCGGCAGTTACGCGTTCTCTGCGGTTGATGGGAGCCTCGGTGCTGGCGGCGAGTGCGAGTGCGTGCCTGGCGCCCGCGGGTACCCCGGCGGGGCCCGCGCTCCTCGGTCTGGCCGCCGCCTGCGGGTACGACCCGGGTCACCGGACGGCTTGGCGTGCTGTCTTGCTCAGATCACAAGGCAGATGCGCATATATATTGGGCAATTGCCGGACCAAGTACCGGTCTGCCCTTGAAGGTGCCACATGACTCCGGGGGTTCACCTTGTCTGATCATCTGCTGTTCTCCTATGGGACCTTGCGGCTGCCGCAGGTGCAGGCGGCCCGTTTCGGACGGGAACTCGCCGGGCGCCCCGATGCGCTGCTGGGCTTCCGCCTGGAGAGCGTGACCATCACCGATCCCTCGGTGATCTCCGACAGCGGAAGCGACGAGCACCCGGTGGCCGTGCACTCCGACGACCCGCACGACGCGGTCGAAGGCATGGTGTTCACGCTCACCTCTGCGGACCTCGCGGCCGCCGACGCCTACGAGGTCGACGACTATCTACGGGTGAAGGCCGATCTGCGGTCCGGCGCGAAAGCCTGGGTCTACATCGACGCCGCGACCGCCGAGGACTTCCGCTCCCACCGCCTGCTCGACGCCCAGGCCAAAGCGATCGCGCTGTTCGACGAGGTCGTCAAGAGGGACCTCATCGTCGCGGGCGAGACCGAACGGGCGATCAGCGACCGGATCCGCGATCTGGCCGACGAGATGTACGGGACCATGCGCCACTGGCACAAGCGCATCATCAGGTCAGGCCCGCACACCCTCTTCCCCTACCGCGAGAATCCGCCGGACCGGACCGTTGAGGACGACGACATCGTCTTCGCCGACTTCGGTCCGATCTTCCAGGACTTCGAAGCCGACCTCGGCCGCACCTACGTCCTGGGCGACGACCCCGTCAAACACCGCCTCGCCGCCGACCTGCCCGTAATCTTCGACGCCGGCCGCCGCCACTTCGCCGACCACCCCGACATCACCGGTGCCGCCCTGCACGCCGAGATCGGCAGGCTCGCCCGAGCAGCAGGTTGGACGCTCGGCGGTTCCCACGCAGGCCATCTCGTCGGCGAGTTCCCGCACGAGACGATCGACGCCGCCGAGATCGAGTCCTACATCGCACCCGGCAACACCACGCCCCTGCGCCGCACCGAGCGTGCGGGCCGTGTCTGCCACTGGATCCTTGAGATCCACCTGACCGATCCCGCACGCGGTTTCGGCGGCTTCCACGAACAACTCCTCGACCTCGGCTGACGCGAAACAGGTCAGGAGGCGCCTCGGGCGTTGTAGACGACGACGTCGCGGGCGCCGTAGGTGCGGAAGACCTCGATGGCCTCCTCCCGCAGCGGGCTGAGGACGACTTCGATGCCGCGGGCCGGGCCGCGATCGTCCGTCCGATGAAAGCGGACTCGGCGATCGCGGCCCGGCTTCGTGCTCGTCGGTGCCTACGAGTGCGGGCGGAGTAGATGAACTTTTCATCCGACTTTGCGGTGTATGGCCAGCTCCCGGCCCGTTGCCCGCCGAGAGCCATAGATCACTGTTGCCGCTGACCGGGGACTGGGTGACGGTGGGGACACCTCTGGCATGAGGACTCGGCCCTCACTCGGCGTGCCAGGACTCGTCATCCCAGCATTCGAAAGGAAACCTGTGCAGATGAGTTCACACGTGCTCCGACTCTTACGCGGCCATACCGGCGCATCCGACGCACCTCCCCGCCGGAGCAGGTTCCGGCGGGTGTTCGTCGCGGTCGCGGCCGCGCTCATGCTCACCACCGTGATGGTCGTCCCCGCCTCGGCGCACGGCTCGATCAGCGACCCGGCCTCGCGCAACTACGGCTGCTGGCTGCGCTGGGGGAGCGACTTCCAGAACCCGGCCATGGCCCAGCAGGACCCCATGTGCTGGCAGGCATGGCAGAACAACACCAACGCGATGTGGAACTGGAACGGGCTGTACCGCGAGGGCGTCGCCGGTAACCACCAGGCCGCGATCCCCGACGGGCAGCTGTGCAGCGGCGGCCTGACCGAAAGCGGCCGCTACGCCTCCATGGACGTGCCGGGCGCGTGGAAGACCGTGGACCGTCCCGCCAGGTTCACCATGAACCTGATGGACCAGGCCTCGCACGGTGCGGACTACATCCGCGTCTACGTCACCAAACAGGGCTACGATCCCAAGACCCAGCGGCTGAGGTGGAGCGACCTGGAACTGGTCAACCAGGTGGGCAAGGTGCCCACCGGTCTCACCACGCCCATTGATGTGTACGCGCCCGGCCGTACCGGCCACCACGTCGTCTACACCATCTGGCAGGCCAGCCACTCCGACCAGTCCTACTACTTCTGCAGCGACGTCAACTTCACCGGCGGCACGAACCCCACCCCCACCCCCACGCCGACTCCGACTCCCACACCGACCCCCACTCCCACGCCGACTCCCACCTCGCCCCCGGCCGGTGGCTGCTCGGCCACCTACCGCACCGTCTCCCAGTGGTCCGGCGGCTTCCAGGCCGAGGTACGCGTGACCGCCGGCTCCGGCGCGATCACCGGCTGGACGGTGAACTGGACCTTCACCGGCGGTGAGCAGGTCAGCTCGGCGTGGAGTGCGACCGTGACCGCCAACGGGTCCGCGGTCAGCGCCCGCAACGCCGCCTACAACGGCTCACTGGGCGCCGGCACCGCCACCACCTTCGGGTTCATCGGCTCCGGCACCAGCGGCACACCCACCCTCACCTGCACCGCGACCTGATCTCCCCGCCGAGTACGCGCGTGTCGGCCCGCCGCCTTCCAGC
>NZ_JBEXGU010000198.1:0-16041 GCF_040607515.1 Streptosporangium sp. NPDC005286
GGCCTCACGAGGTAGGGTTCCGGGCGACCGTGGTCCGGCGGCCCCCGACTTGACGGGACACCCGCCACGTAATAGAACACGTTTCAGAAAGTAGCCCTACCAAGCGTTAGATCGACCACTTGGCAAGACGGCGTGCCCCCTGGGAGAGAGGGAGAACAGTCCCGCCCGTGACGGACGTCCCGCGAGGAACGTTCCGCGCGAACGGGGGAGCACGTCGCCGACCACACTCGCAGGCCGCACCGACAACGAGCCGCGTCACGGGAACGCCGACCCGGTTCACGCAGGAGGACCGTTGGACATCGATCTGGTCGACCAGGACTTCTACTGGCGGAACGGCGCGCCGCACGATCAGCTTGCCTGGCTACGGGCGAACGCGCCGGTCTACGCGCACCCTGGTGACGCCGAACGGGACTGGCCGGGTTTCTGGGCGGTCACCCGGCACACCGACGTGGTGCACGTCTCCCGCCGCTCCGACCTGTTCTCCTCAAGCAGGAAGCTCGCGCTCTTCGACGAGATGCCCGAGGACCAGCGCGCCCTCCAGCGGATGATGATGCTCAACCAGGACCCGCCGGAGCACACCCGGCGGCGCTCCCTGGTCAACCGGGGGTTCACCCCCCGCATGATGGGCGCCCTTGAGCAGCACATCCGCGACATCTGCCACGAGCTGGTGGACGAGGCCAAGGCACGCGGCTCGGTCGACTTCGTCAGGGACATCTCCGCCCCGCTGCCGCTGTACGTGATCTGCGAGCTGCTCGGCGCCCCCGTCGAGGACCGGGACAAGATCTTCAACTGGTCCAACCGGATGATCGGGGCCAACGACCCGGACTACGCGACCGACCCCGCCGAGGGCACGGACGCGGCCATGGAGGTCTACGCCTACGCCAACACCCTGGCCGCCGAGCGCCGGGAACGGCCCCGCGAGGACATCGTCACCAAGCTGATCATGCCCGACGCCGCCGGGGAGACCCTCACCGAGGAGGAGTTCGACCTGTTCGTGCTGCTGCTCGTGGTCGCGGGCAACGAGACCACCCGCAACGCGGCCTCGGGCGGCATGCTCGCCTTCTTCGAACACCCCGAGCAGTGGCGGCGCCTGGTCGCCGACCGCACCCTCGCCCGCACCGCGGCCGACGAGATCGTCCGCTGGGTCTCCCCGGTGAACCTCTTCCGCCGTACGGCCACCGTCGACACGACGATCGGCGGCCAGGAGGTCAAGGCCGACGACAAGATCGTGGTCTTCTACAGCTCCGCCAACCGGGACGAGGAGGTGTTCGCCGACCCCGGCACCTTCGACATCGGCCGCGACCCCAACCCGCACATCGGCTTCGGCGGTGGCGGTGCCCACTTCTGCCTCGGCAACCACCTCGCCAAGCTGGAGCTGCGGGTGCTCTTCGAGGTGCTGGCCGAGCGGCTGCCGAACCTGGAGCAGGCCGGCCCCGCCCGCCGGCTCCGCTCCAACTTCATCAACGGCATCAAGGACCTGCCGATCTCCATAACCTGAGGCCCGGCCGCCTCTCCGCACACCCGGTACTGCGTCGTCTGCCGGGACACGAGGAGGTGAGGAGATGACCGATCCCGGTAGGCGGGCCGCCCTTGACCTGGGCACCGCCCGGACCCGGCTGCTCTCCGGCGGCGACACGCTGACCTACGAGCCCTCCGCCGTCCCGGCGGATCCGTCGAGTCAGGTCACGGGTGCGGCCGACGCCGTACCTGACGGACGATGGCGCTGGCCGGTACGGCACGGCATCGTCACCGACCCGCCCGGATGCGCCCGGCTGGCCCGCCGTGTCCTGTCCGGCCTCCTCAACGACCTTTCGAAAGGCTTCGATGACCCGAGAGCCGCCTCCGTCCCCGTCAGGGGTGGAGGCGGCGCTGCTTAAATAAATCGTTTAACACGATTTATTGACAACAGATCGTTCGATAGGCGATCGTGGTTCGCATGTCCGCGAACCACGATGAATCAGCCGGTGCCTTCACGCCTCCGAACCCGAGCCAGGCACGAGCGCACCGCGAGTACGCCTCCCTGTCGCGCATCACCGAGCGCCACGCGACCGACGACGCCCGGCGCCGCCGGCAGGTCCACCCCACGGTCCTCGGGGCGCACGAGGCCGTCCGGCTGGTGTCGTTCCTGCTGAGCGGCGCCGCCGAGCGCGAGGAGGGCGAGCCGGAGGTGGACCGCGCCGACATCACCGCCGCCCTGACCCTGCTGCCCCGCGCCCGCGCGGAGATGGACGAGCTGGAGGCGGCGCTCCTGCTCATGGCGCGCGGCCGCGACCTCACCTGGCAGGAGATCGCCTTCGGCCTCGGCCTCGGCACCCCCCAGGCGGCCAAACAACGCTACGAACGACTGGCCGGCCGCACCGAGGGGTCCACGAACGCGCCGGCCACACGGTGATCCTTGGCCGGATGACGGTCTCCAGCGGTTTCTCGACCGGGTCGGCCGCGCGGATGGTGCCGCCCTCAGCGCGGATCTTCTCCAGGCAGGCGGTGATCCTCGGAGGTGGGCTCCGGCAGTGCCGCCGGGCCGGGACGCGGGGAGGTCTCCTGCGGGGGATCCGGCAGAGGCGGCGGACGCTCAGGAGCCGGGCGCGGGAGAGGGCGGGGTCAGACTCCATACCCGTATCTCTCCATCGAAGCCGGCGGAGACGACGACCGGCTGCCCCCGCAGTCGCGTCACCAGCATCGTCGTGATCTCCTGTGTGCGGCCGGTGGACGGCCTGCCAATCTGCTCGCGGGTGGCCAGATCCCACACCCGCACCCCGTCGTAGCCGCCGGAGACGACGACCGGCCGCCCCGCCAGCTCCGTCACCGTCACCGACTCGACTCCCGAGGTGTGCCCGGTGAACGGTTTGCCGACCTGCTCGCGGGTGGCCAGATCCCACACCCGCACGGTGCTGTCGTAGCCGCCGCAGACGAGAACCGGCCGCCCCTGCGACTCCGTCACCGCCATCGACTCGACCGAATAGGTGTGCGCGGTGAACGGACTGCCGATCCGCTCGTGGGTGGCCAGATCCCACATATATATTTTTCCGTTACCGGTGGCGATGACGACCGGCTGCCCCGCCGGCTCCGCCACCAGCACGGACGTGAGCCCCGTACCGGGGCCGGTGAGCAGCCCGCCGATCTGCTCGCGAGTGGCCAGATCCCACACCCGCATCCCGTCGTGGTCGCCGGAGACGACGACCGGCCGCCCCGCCAACTCCGCCACCGTGACCGCGTAGCCGGTGAACGGCCTGCCGATCTGCTTGCGGGTGGCCAGATCCCACACCCGCACGGTGCGACTCTCGTCGCCACCACCGCCGGAGACGACGACCGGCCGCCCCTGCGACTCCACCACCGCCATCGAATGGATTCCTCCGGTGTGTCCGGTGAACGGCTTACCGACCGGCATGCCGAAGGGAACGGCCTTCGAAGTCTGGCCGGGTGACGGAACGGAGGTCCTGGAGGAACCCGTGGCGGATGAGGACGGTAACGACAGGGCCGAGGTTCCGGAGGGGGTCGTGGACGGCGGGGTGGAAGATTCGGGGGACTCCGGTTGCCACGACCAGAAGACCGCGGCGGCCGGGACGAGAGCGGTGACGATCGCCGCCGCGGCCACCAGGCGCCACCTGACGGAACGGCGCGGAGCATGGGACGCCGGAGGCGGCGGAGCGGGGCCGCGCGGCCGGTGATCCACCGTGCTGGGTTCCTCCGTGCTGGATTCCTCACGGCTGCTGGACTCCTCACCGGTGAGGGTGGCGAGCAGGCCGGCCACGGTGGGCCGGGCGCCGGGGTCCTTGGCCAGGCAGGCTGCCAGCAGCGGGCGGATACGCTCGGGCACTCCGGCGAGGTCGGGTTCGCGGTTGGAGACGGCGTTCATCACCGCCGCCGGTATGGCGCCGGGGAATGCCGGATGCCGCGTGGCGGCGAACACCATGGTGGCGGCCCAGCTGAACACATCCGACGCCGTGCCGGCCTGGTGACCGTCAAGCTGTTCCGGCGACAGGTAGGCGGGGGTGCCCACCAGCCCCGAACCCGTGGTGGTGACGGCCAGCACCCGGGCGATTCCGAAGTCGATGACCACCGGCCCCTCCGGGCCCATGATCACGTTGTCGGGTTTGAAATCACGGTGGATGATCCCTGCCCGGTGGATCGCGGCCAGCGCCGTCAGGGTGGCGACCGCGAGCCGGTCCAGGCTGCTGCCGATCCGCGGCCCGTCGCCGGTGACCAGTTCCTTCAGCGAAGGCCCGGGGATGTACTCACTGACCAGGTAGGGCCGATCGCCGACAATCCCCCCGCCCAGCACCTGGGCGGTACAGAACGCCGCGACCCGGCGGGTGATCTCCGCCTCGCGCATGAACCGCTCGCGCACCTTGGGATCGGTCGCCATCCGGACGTGGAGCACCTTGATCGCGACCTTGCGGTCCGCAGGATCGTGGCCGAGGTAGACCACGCCCTGACCTCCGTCGCCCAGCACCCCGCTCAGCCGGTAGCCGCCGATCCGCTCGGGGTCGCCCACGGTCAGCGGGCCCGGCTCGGACATCGCTCACCTCGTCTCCACGTCCCCGTCAGCGGACGGCCGGAACCGCTTCTGATCCAAGGAATGACGATAGGCGGCCCCCTGCCGCAGCAGAAGCCCCGCGGCCCGGAATGCTCCGGGCAGCCGATCCGGAGAGGCCCGGCCTCAGGGCCAGGAGGAGTCCTGGTCGGGGTCGCCGCCGTCGGAGAGCAGCTTGATGTCCGACTCGACCATCATCGCCACCAGCTCCTCGAAGGTGACCGAGGGTTCCCAGCCGAGCTGGACGCGGGCCTTCTTCGGGTCGGCGCAGAGCAGGTCGACCTCGGCGGGGCGGTGCAGGGTCTGGTCGGTGACGACGTACCGCTCCCAGTCGAGCCCGGCGGCGGCGAAGGCGGCCTCGGTCAGGTCGCGGACGGTCTGGGTGCGGCCGGTGCCGATCACGTAGTCCTCGGGCGTGTCCGTCTGGAGCATCAGGTGCATCGCACGGACGTAGTCTCCGGCGAACCCCCAGTCGCGACGCGCCTCCATGTTGCCCAGGCGCAGCTCCGAGGCGACGCCGAGCTTGATCCTGGCCACCCCGAGGCTCACCTTCCTGGTGACGAACTCGGCGCCCCTGCGCGGGGACTCGTGGTTGAACAGGATCCCCGACACCGCGTACATGCCGTACGACTCGCGGTAGTTCTGCGTCAGGAAGTGCCCGTACGCCTTGGCCACGCCGTACGGCGAGCGGGGGTGGAATGGGGTGATCTCGGTCTGCGGGGTCTCGCGGACCTGGCCGAACATCTCCGAGGACGACGCCTGGTAGAACCGGATCTGCCCGGATCCGGCGGCCGTACGCGAGGAGGAGATCCCGGAGCAGACCCGGATGGCCTCCAGCATGCGCAGCACGCCCATGCCGGTCACCTCGCCGGTGAGCTCGGCCTGCTCCCACGACATGGGGACGAACGAGATGGCGCCCAGGTTGTAGACCTCGTCGGGCTGGACCTTCTCGACCGCGGAGATCAGCGAACCCTGGTCGAGCAGGTCACCCCGGACGAGCTGAACGTCCTGCAGGAGCTTGCGGAGCCGTGAGACGCGCGGGTTGGCCTGCCCTCGGGCCAGACCGAAGACCTCGTAGCCCTGACTGAGCAGGCACTCGGCCAGATAGGAACCGTCCTGCCCGGTGATACCTGTGATCAGCGCGCGCCTGGCCAACGCGTCCTCCTCGCTTGCGGGGGCGGGACCTATGCCTGGTCTTATGCCGTTTGATTGGCGAATGTACCGTCCCACCCCCGTGTGGGCACTATCTCCCTCACGGCGCAGCTAGAACGCGTTCCACCGAATCCTGTTCGGTCAGGTTAACCTCCCAGCTCGTGCCCGGTGAAGCAGGCCCTAGGAACAATTCCACATCAGGTACAACAGAGCTACCGAATGGTAGTGTCCGAGGACTAAGGTCATCTTTCACGGTACCTGTCCCCTTTCGGGCAGGGTGAGAAAGGGGTTGCCGTGCCGGGTGCTGAATCACTGCGGGTGGCACTGCTGTCGTATCGCAGCAAGCCGACCTGCGGTGGGCAGGGCGTCTACCTGCGTCACCTCAGCCGCGAACTGGTCGCCCTCGGGCACAGCGTGGAGGTCCTCTCCGGCCAGCCCTACCCGGAGCTCGACGAGGGCGTCATCCTCACCAAGGTCCCCAGCCTGGACCTGTACCGCGACGAGGACCCCTTCCGTACTCCCGGCCTCCGCGAGTACCGCGACTGGATCGACCTGCTCGAGGTCGGCACCATGTGGACCGCCGGGTTTCCCGAGCCGCTGACCTTCACCCTGCGGGCACACCGCGAGCTGAAGAAGCGCGTCGGCGACTTCGACGTGGTGCAGGACAACCAGACCCTCGGCTACGGACTGCTCGGCATCCAGAAGCTGTTCCCCGTGGTCGGGACCATCCACCACCCGATCAGCGTGGACCGGCGCATCGAGCTGAAGGCGGCTCCGCTGCGCAAGAAGCTCTCCATGCGACGCTGGTACGGCTTCGTGCGCATGCAGGCCAAGGTCGCGCCGCGGCTCAGCCCGATCCTGACCGTCAGCGAGTCCTCCCTCGCCGACATCCACCGCGACTTCAACGTGCCCCAGAAGAACATGCGGCTCATCCCGCTGGGCGTCGACACCCGCTACTTCCACCCGCGCCCGGAGCTTCCCAAGCGGCCCGGCTCCATCGTCGCGGTGGCCAGCGCCGACTCCCCGATGAAGGGGGTCGCGACGCTGCTGCGGGCCGTGGCGAAGCTCGCCACCGAACGCGACGTCCACCTGACGGTGGTCAGCAAGCCCACCCCCGGCGGCCCGACCGAGAAGCTCGTCGGCGAGCTGGCGCTGCGGGACCGGGTCAGGTTCGTGCACGGCATCTCCGACACCGAACTGGGCGAGCTGATCGCCACCTCGGAGATCTCGGTCGTCCCCTCCCTGTACGAGGGCTTCTCGCTGCCCGCCGTCGAGCACATGGCCTGCGGCACCCCGCTGGTCGCCAGCCGTACCGGGGCGCTGCCCGAGGTCGTCGGCGACGCCGCCGTACAGGTGGCCCCCGGCGACCCCGAGGAGCTGGCCGCGGTGCTGCGCCGCCTGCACGACTCTCCCGAGGAGCGGGCCGCGGTGGGCAAGAAGGGCTACGACCGGGTCATGGAACGCTTCACCTGGAACGTCGTCGCCAAGCGGACCGTGGAGGCCTACCACGAGGCCATCCAGGCCCACCGCGCGAAGTGAGCGACCCCCTGAAACGATCACCTCTCACAAGGAGCGGCCAGTGCTGACTGTCGACTTCGACCGGTTGCCCGTGGGTCCGGGGACCCGGGTGCTGGACCTGGGGTGTGGCGGCGGACGCCACGCGTTCGAGGTACTGCGGCGCGGTGCCGACGTGGTGGCCTTCGACATGGACGCGGGGGAGCTGGAAGGCGTGGCGAGCATGTTCGCCGCGATGGACAAGGCCGGTGAGATACCGCCCGGGGCGACGGCGGACACCGTGACGGGCGACGCGCTCGACATGCCGTTCGAGGACGGCGCCTTCGACCGGGTGATCGCGGCCGAGGTGCTGGAGCACATCCCCGACGACATGGCCGCGATGCGGGAGATCTTCCGGGTCCTCAAGCCTGGTGGCCAGGCGGCCATCACGGTGCCGAGCTTCCTGCCGGAACGGATCTGCTGGGCGCTCGACGAGGCGTACCACACCGCTCCCGGCGGGCACGTCCGCATCTACACGCTGGCCGAGCTGAGCGCGAAGCTCAAGTCGACGGGCTTCACCATCGGCCCGCACCACCACGCCCACGGCCTGCACGCGCCGTACTGGTGGATCAAGTGCGCGGTCGGCGTCGACAACAACGACCACCCGCTGGCCAAGGCCTACCACGAGCTGCTGGTCTGGGACATCATGAAGCGCCCCGCCGCCACCAGGATCGCCGAGGCCGTGCTCAACCCGCTCATCGGCAAGAGCGTGGTGCTCTACGTCCGGAAGCCCGCATGATCTCCTGGGAACAGGTTGTGCAGACCGCCCAGAGCATCGCGGCGGTACAGGAGCCCGACGGCGGCGTCCCATGGCCCGAGGGGCACGTGGACGCCTGGAACCATGTCGAGTGCCTGATGGCGATGAGCGTGGCGGGGCTGACCGGCCCCGCCCGCCGGGGATACGACTGGCTGGTCCGCACGCAGCGCTCCGACGGCTCCTGGCCGATGAAGCTGGTCGGCGGCGAGGCCGTCGAGCAGGGCGGGGAGTCCAACCACGCCGCCTACCTCGCGGTCGGCGTCTGGCACGAGCTGCTGGTGACCTCCGACGAGGACTTCGCCCGGCGGATGTGGCCTCCGGTCCGGGCGGCGCTGGACTTCGTGGTCGGCCTGCAGACCACCCGGGGCGAGATCGTCTGGGAGCGCGCGGCCGACGGCAGGCCCGCCGGGTACGCGCTGCTGACCGGCTGCGCCTCCATCCACCAGGGCCTGCGCTGCGGCGTGCTGCTCGGCGAGCACCTGGGCGACCCGCAGCCCGACTGGGAGCTGGCCGCCGACCAGCTCGGCCACGTACTGGTCGCCCACCCCGAGGCGTTCGCCGACAAGAGCCGCTTCTCGATGGACTGGTACTACCCGATCCTGGGCGGCGCGGTGCGCGGCCCGGCCGCGCGGGCACGGCTGGCCGAGGAGTGGGACACGTTCGTGGAGCCGGACCTCGGCATCCGCTGCGTCTCCGACCAGCCATGGGTGACCGGTGCCGAGACGTGCGAGCTGGTGCTCACCCTCGACGCGCTGGGCGACCGGGACCGGGCGCGGAAGCTCTTCTCGGACATGCAGCACCTGCGGCACGAGGACGGCTCGTACTGGACCGGCTGGCAGTTCGTGAACGAGAAGTGGTTCCCCTACGAGCGCTCCGCCTACACCGCGGCCGCGGTCGTACTCGCCGCCGACGCGCTGGCCGGGCACACCCCCGCCGCGGGCATCTTCCGCGACGCGGGCAAGTACCTGACCGACCGCCCCACCGCCACCTGCGGCTGCAGCCACGCCCGTTCCAGGAGCTGAGCTCCCGGCCTCCGGCCGAGGCGTCGGCGTTTTCTTTGCACGGAATCAGAAACGTGGTGCTTGAAGGGCTGAATGCGGCTCACTACGTTCGGGTCCGTGAGTAATGCGGAGGGCACTCGGACGGTAGCTCAGAGCGATGACACCGAGACGGCCGGCGCGGAGGCCGTCCCGGAAAGCACCCCTGACCCGCCACCCCCCACCCCCTCGAACCCGGCACCTCCGCGGCGACCCGAACCCACGGGTTCGGCCGGCCCTCCGGACCCCGCCGAGCATCCGGGTCCGCAGGAATCCTCGGTCTCCTCCCCCCGGCCGGACTTCTCCGAGCCCGGCTCACCCGAACCCGACCTTTCCGAACCCAACCTTTCCGAGCCCGACCTTTCCGAGCCGAGGGCGGCGGCTCCGGGGGCGTCGGCGCCGCCCAGGCCGAACGGCGTGGCCCGGCTGCTGTGGCAGAACCCCGCCCGGGTGGGGTTCGGGGTGCGGCGGTTCCGGCTGGGGCCGGCGCGCGAGCGGCTGGAGGGCGCGGAGCGGTCGTTCACGGCCGGGTTCAACGCGGTGGTCGCCGGGGAGGCCGAGCGGATCGACGACCTCCGCGAGGACCTGCGCGGTTTCGCGTACGAGGGCGCGGGCATGGCCTGCGCCACCCTCGACGTGCTCACCCTCACCGGCGGGCGCCGCCTGCGGGAGCTGCTGAGCGGGCCGGGGATGCGCTACCCGCACCTCATCCATTTGGGCACCGGCCGGGCGTACGCCCGGATGCGGCTACGGCCGATGTGGGGCGTCCGCTCGGTGCACCCGCTGCTGCGCTGGCTGGCCCACGACGGCTTCGGCTTCCACCAGGGTTTCTTCTCCGCGGACCGTACGGTGGGACGCCAGCGGACGGCGGGGCTCATGGATCGGACCCGGAGAGCGATCTTCGATCAGGGACTGGGGCGGATGCTCTGGTTCCACGAGTGCGCGGGGGCGGATGACGTCGTGCTGCGCATCGCCGAGTTTCCCGCGGGGCGCCGCGCCGACCTGTGGAGCGGCGTGGGCCTGGCCGCCACGTACACCGGAGGTGCCGGCGTCGCGGACCTGGGGCGGCTGGCCTCCGCCGCGGCCGAGGACGGTTTCCGCGCCCACCTCGCCCAGGGGTGCGCCTTCGCCTGCGCCTCCCGGCTGATATCGGCCGTGGTCCCCGAGCACACCGTCGCCGCCGCACCCGTGCTGTGCGGGGCCGAAGTGGACGAGGCGGCGGGCTGGACCGACACCGCGCTCGTCGCGCTGGGCCACAACGCGCACAGCGGCGACCACTACCAGGCCTGGCGGGCGGGGGTCCGGAAGGCCTGGGCACGGCGCGACCGCGACTTATGACCGCGGCTCGAAGGAGTGGTGCGGACGATGCCGGACCACGCCACCGCGAGCCGGTCGCGGCCGAGATCGTCACCTGCGGCTCGAAGGGGCGGTGAGAGCGATGTCAGGGGTTCGCAGGTACGCGGCGGGAGTCCTCGCCCTGATCGCCGCCGCCGCCGGGTGGAGGCTGACCGGCCTGCCGGACACCTCGGTCGCGGAGACGTCGGCCGACTTCTCCTTCCACGCGAGGCCGCTCGGGCCGCCCCCGGGACCCGGTGACCGCACCCTGCGGCCGGTCGCGGCGGGATACGCCGGTCTCCAGGGCTGGGTGTCGTCGCTGGGCGCCGGGGTGGCGCTGTTCGACGTGGACAACGAGGTCGTCGCCGACGACCTGTGCCTGGTCGATCCCCGCCATGACACGGTGACCGTCAGGCGGGCACCGGGGACACCCCGGGGCTACCGGCCGTTCACACTGGTCCCCCCGGATCGCAGGCGGTACGAGGCGCCGGCCGGGTGCCTGCCCGCCGACCTCGACCAGGACGGCTGGCAGGACCTGGTCGTCTACTACTGGGGCCGCTCCCCCTCGCTCTTCCTGCGCGTGCCCGGGGTACCCCCTTCCGGAACCGCCTTCCGCCACCGCGCGCTGACCACGGAGCCGGAGATCTGGAACACCAGCGCCGCCACGACCGGTGACTTCGACGGGGACGGCCGCCTCGACCTGGTCTTCGGCGACTATTTCCCCGACGGCGTCCGGGTGCTGGGCGACGGTGCCCCCAACGACGGTGCCCCCGACGACAGCGATCCCGACGACGGCGGCCCCGGCAGTGCGGTGATGCCCGACTCGCTGTCCGCCGCCGCCAACGGCGGCGGCGCCCGGCTCTACCTGGCGAGCGGACCTGCGCGGTTCACCGAGGCCGAAGGGGTGTTCGACGAGATCGGGAACGGAGGCTGGATCCTGGCGCTGGGCACCCAGGACCTGGACGGCGACGGGCGGCCCGAGCTGTACCTGGCATGCGACTTCGGCCCCGACCGGCTGCTGGTCAACGAGTCGGTGCCCGGCCGGATCCGGTTCACCGAGGCCAGGGGCACCCGGCACCTGACGACTCCCGCCTCCAGGGTCGTCGGCCGCGACTCGTTCAAGGGGATGGGCGTCGGCTTCACCGACCTCAACTCCGACGGCAGGCCGGACATCCTGGTGAGCAACCTCACCGAGGACTACGCGCTGCACCAGAGCAACTTCGCCTTCGTGTCCCGGCCCGGCGACCTGCACGGGGGGCACGCGCCCTACGACGACCTCGGTGAGGAACTGGGGCTGAGCCGCAGCGGCTGGTCCTGGGACGTCAAGGCCGCCGACTTCGACAACGACGGCGACGACGAGATCATGCACGCGACCGGGTTCGTCAGGGGTGAGGTCGACCGGTGGGCGCAACTGCAGGAGGCGGCGGCGGCGAGCGATCTGTTCCTCTCCCGCCCCGCGCTCTGGCCGAGCATCCGGGCCGGGGACGACCTATCGGGCCGCGACACCAACACCTTCTTCACCAGGGGTGAGGACGGCCGCTACGCGGACGTGGCCCGGCGGGCCGGGGTCGGCGGCGACAGCGACGGCACGGTCAGCCGGGCCTTCGCGGTGGGCGACGTCGACGACGACGGGCGACTGGACTTCGCGGTCGCCAACCAGTGGTCGGAGTCGGTGCTCTACAGCAACCACGGCCCGACGGCACCGTTCGTGGGCCTGCGGCTCCGTCTCCCCGCGGGCCCCTGCCTCCCATCCCCCGCACCGCGCTCCGGACCGGAGCGGCCCGCCCTGGCCCAACCGGGCCGGACACGGCTCCGTCCGGCGCGCCGGGAGTGGACACGCCCCGGGCTGACGCGGCCCGCCATCGGGGCCGTCGCCACGGTGCGCCCGCCCGGCGGGGTCACGCGTAGCAGGCAGCTCTACCCCGCCAACGGGCACAACGGCTTCTCCGCGCCCGAGCTGCTGTTCGGCCTGGGCGACCACCTGCCGGACTCCCCCGTCCCCGTCGAGATCTCCTGGAGGGACGCCTGCGGCGGCACCCGTACCGCGTCGGTGTCCCTGGAGCCCGGCTGGCACCGGATCCTGCTGGCCGACGGCCACGCCTCGGAGATCCGCCGTCCGTGAGCGCCGCCCCGCCCCCCGAGACGGCCAAGTCCAGGATCTCCGGCCCGAACCGAGGCAGGGCGCTCCGGCGGTCGGCGTGGTCCCTCACCCTGCTCACCGTGCTCGGGCACACCGTGCTCGGCTTCGAGCAGTCCCCTCTGGCGCCGGTGGCCGGCGCGCTCACCGGCGTGACCACCGAGTTCGTGCTGGAGACCGTGGAGGCGTGGGCATGGCGGCGCCCGGCCCGCTACCTCGGGGTGCCCCGCGACCGGGTCGCCGACTTCTTCCTGCCCTCCTACATCCGCGGCCTGCTCTGCGCGATGCTGCTGTACGGCAACGGGCATCTGATGCCGATCGTGCTCGCCGTCCTGATCGGCGTCGGCAGCGCGTACCTCTTCCGCGTGCGGGCGCCGGAGCCGGCGCGAACGGCGGATGGGGCGGGAACGACGAAACCGGCGAGGCGGACCGGCGGGGACGTGCCCGGCGCCGCGTTCCTGAATCCGGTGGCCTTCGGGATCGTCGTCGTGCTGCTGCTGTTCCCGTGGGTCGGCCTCGCCCCCGCCTACCAGTTCACCGCGTGGGTCTCGGGTCCTTTCGACCTGATCGTGCCGCTGGCCGTGCTGGCAGGGGGCGTGCTGGCGAACGCCGGACCCACCGGCAGGATGCCGCTGGTCCTGGGCTGGGCGGGCGGGTTCGCCCTGCAGGCGTGTCTCAGGGGCGGTCTGGGCGACGTGTCGACGGTCAGCGCCCTGCTGCCGATGACCGGGACCGCCTTCGCCCTCTACACCGGCTACGTGATCACCGATCCGGGCACATCCCCGGTCAGGGCGCGCGACCAGGTCGTGTTCGGCCTGGCCACGGCGGCGGTCTACGGGCTGCTGGTCCAGTTCCACGTCGTCTTCGGGCCGTTCCTCGCCCTGGTGATCGTCTGCGCGGGCCGGGAGCTGAAACGGCTCCGCCGCCCGCCCGGCACCGGGCGCCCCGCACAGGGTGATCAGCCGATGCCGGGGCCGATCCGTTCGAGCACCCGCAGCGAGCCCTCCTGCCGGACCTCCCTGAACGCGCCGGAGGCGAGCGCCCGCCGGTAGACGCGGTACGGCGCCTGCCCGCCCGTGGCCGGGTCCGAGTAGATGTCATGGAAGACCAGGGCGCCGCCCTGCATGACGTGCGGCGCCCACCCCTCGTAGTCCCTGGTCACCGGGAGTTCGGAGTGGCCGCCGTCGATGAAGAGCATCGCCAGCGGGGTGTTCCACAGCCCGGCGACACGCTCGGACCTGCCGACGATCGCGATGACCTCCTCCTCGAGACCCGCGGAGGCGATGGTGGTGCGGAAGGTGGGCAGCGAGTCCATCTTGCCGAATCGAGGGTCCATCAGGGTGGGGTCATGGTGGGCCCACCCGGGCTGGATCTCCTCGGAGCCCCGGTGGTGGTCCACCGTGAAGACGACGGACCCGGCCTGCCGGGCACCCGCGCCGAGGTAGACCGCCGACTTCCCGCAGTAGCTGCCGATCTCGCAGATCGGGCCGCGCGGGCCGTACTCGACGGCGGTCTCGAACAGCGCGATTCCCTCCTCATGCGGCATGAAACCCTTGGCGTGCTGGGCGGCGTACAGCAGGTCGGCGGGCATGGTGGCGTTGCTCATCACAGCAGACTACCCATACCGAACAACATTCCGATCAGCCCTTGCCCGACCTTATGGAACGTGTTCTACTTTGCACCGTGAACCAGCGCGCCCGCATCGTGATGTCCGACGACGAGGTGACGGCTTTCGTCGGTGAGTCGCGGAAGCTGCAGCTCGGCACGATCAACCCGGACGGCACCCCGCATATGGTGACCATGTTCTACGGGTTGACCGAGGGCAAGATCTCATTCTGGACCTACGGCAAGGCCCAGAAGACACTCAACATCCAGCGCGACGCCCGAGTGAGCTGCCTGATCGAGGCCGGGGAGGAATACTCCGACCTGCGCGGCGTACTGGTGTACGGGGTGGCGCGGAGGATCGACGACCCCGAGGGCATCCTCGGCATCGGCATGAACGTGGCCAGACGGATGGCCGGGATGCCCGACGCGGAGGAGTTGCTCACCGAGTACGTGACCTACACCGGCCGCAAAAGGGTCGCCTTTGTGGTCGAGCCCACTCGTGTGATCTCTTGGGATCACCGTAAGCTCGCCATTCCCGGCTAGGAGGCCCGCATGAAAATCAAAGTCGACTATCTGGTCTGCGAGGCCAATGCGATCTGCATGGGACTCGCCCCGGAGGTCTTCGAACTCGACGACGACGACCAGCTGCACCTGCTGCTGCCTGAGCCGCCGCCGGAGATGATGGACCGCGTCCGGCACGCCGTGCGGTCCTGTCCCAAAGCCGCACTCTCCGTTGAGGAGAACTAGGAGGTCCCCCCATGCGTGGTGCGCTTCTGCATGCCGTCGGCGACGACAAGCTCGACATCCGCGATGACTTCACCCTCGCCCCGATGGGCCCGACGGACGTCCGCGTCAAGGTCCGGGCCACCGGTGTCTGCCACTCCGACCTGTCGGTGATCAGCGGCGTGCTGCCCATGCCGCTGCCGGTCATCCCCGGCCACGAGGGCGCCGGAGAGGTCGTCGAGGTCGGCGACCACGTGACCACGGTGCAGCCGGGCGACCACGTCATCATCAACTGGACCCCGGCCTGCGGCACCTGCGCGAACTGCCTGGTCAACCAGCCGTTCCTGTGCATGACCTACGTGATGGACAGCTTCGTCAACGCCCGCTTCCGCTACGGCGGCGACACCCCGGCGTTCGGCATGGCCGGGTGCGGCACCTGGTCCGAGGAGATCGTCGTACCCTGGCAGGGCGCGATCAAGGTCGACCCCGAGGTGCCCTTCGAGGCGGCGGCCCTGATCGGCTGCGGGATCACCACCGGCGTCGGCGCGGCGCTCAACACGGCCAGGGTGAAGGCCGGCTCGACGGTCGCCGTGGTCGGCGCCGGCGGCATCGGCCTCTCGGTGATCCAGGGTGCCCGCATCTCCGGCGCCACCACGATCCTGGCGATCGACCCGCTGGAGTCCAAGCACGCCCTCGCCAAGAAGGTCGGCGCGACCCACGCCATCACTCCCGACCAGCTGATGGACGCGCTCGGCACGCTCACCGGCGGTGCCGGATTCGACTACGGCTTCGAGGCCGTCGGCAAGTCCGCCGCCATCATGACGGCCTGGCAGGCGACCCGCCGGGGTGGCGACATGATCGTGGTGGGCGCGGGCGCGATGGACGACAACGTCCCGCTGAGCGCCTTCAGCCTGCTGTTCGAGGGCAAGAACATCCTCAGCTCGCTGTACGGCGGCTCGGACGTCCGGCGTGACTTCCCGTTCTTCGCGGGACTCTACAAGGCCGGCAAGCTCGACCTGGAGAGCATGATCAGCTCCCGCATCAAGCTGGCCGACCTCAACGACGCCGTGGCGGCGCTCAAGGGCGGCGAGGTCCTGCGCCAGATCGTCGTCATGGACTGAGCAGCGCCCGGAACCGAGCCCGCGCACCGGGTCACCGGGCCGCCCGCCTGAGCAGGGCGTGCCGGTGACCCCGTCCGGGTCACCGG
>NZ_JBEXGU010000199.1:0-15791 GCF_040607515.1 Streptosporangium sp. NPDC005286
CGACAGGACCCCGGGGTCCTGTCGCGTCGTACCTGGATGCCCGGCCGTCGGCTCCGGGACCGGTCAGGTGGCCCGGAGGTGGAACCGCCGGCAGATGTTGTTCAGCCACGACCACTGCGCGATGTTGGCACCGTCGGCGGTTGTGCCCCGGCCCGTACTGGCCGGTCGTGGCGTTGGTGTGGCACCGGCCGGTCGTACACCATCGTTCGCGAAACGAACGCGGCAGCGGATCGGAGCGCGGTGAGAATCCGGGCCGCCACCGGCATCGGTTGCCAGGTCATGATCAAGTACGGCAGGCTGAGAAACATCCCAAGCCGCAGAACTCCCGAGCCGGGGAAGCCGTATGTACATATCGAAGGCCTCGCGACGGCTGATTCGAGCCGGTGTGGCCGTGGCGACAGTCCTCTTTTCCTGCGTCGTCCCCGGTGTGCTCGCCACCCCCGCGCGGGCCGACACCGTTCGCGGGCTGGCCTGGCATCTGGACACCCTGCGGGTCGAGCAGGCGCACCGGTTGTCCAGGGGCAGAGGGGTGGTGGTGGCCCTCCTCGGCAGCGGCGTCGACGCCGACCACCCCGACCTCAAAGGACGCGTTCTTCGGGGGCGCTCCTACGACAAGGCCGCGGCGGCCGACGGCCGGGAGGACACCGGTGAGTATGGCCACGACACCGGAGTCGCCGGGCTCATCGTCGGCCCCGGCGGCAACGACATGCGTTCGCTCGGTATCGCGCCCGATGCCAGGATCCTGCCCGTCAACCTCGGCAGGTCACCCACCTCCGACACCCTCAACCAAGCCATCCGGTGGGCCGCCGACAACGGCGCAAACGTGATCGACATCTCGGTGTCCTTGAACCACTGCTCTCAGGAGGAGTACGAAGCGGTCCGCTACGCGCTCCGCAAGGACGTCGTAGTCGTCGCGCCGTCGGGTGACCGCAAATACGGTGTCGGTGTCCAGTGCCCCGCCTCGATCCCCGGTGTGATCGCCGTCGCCGGTACGACCAGAACCGGAAGCGCCTGGTCCAGTTCCATAACCGGCCGTGAGCTGGCGCTCGCGGCTCCCGCCGTGAGAATCATCCATCCTGCACCCCGGCGGATGTCGAACAGTGGTTACCTCGTCAGCGATACCACGGGCAACGCGGCGGCGATCGTGTCGGGGGTGGCCGCCCTGGTGCGCTCGAAGTACCCCGACCTCGACGCGAACAACGTGGTCAACCGGCTGATCCGCACTGCGAAGGACCGCGACGACAAGGGGCGCGACATATTCTCCGGCTACGGTGTCGTCGATCCGGTGCGGGCCCTGACCGCCAGAACACGGCAGGTCGACGCCAACCCGCTCGGCACGCCCCCCGCCTCTCCCACCCCGGCTCCCCGGCCCTCCCGAAGTAAGGCCGACGACGAACCCTTTATCGAGGTCACCGTCACCGATCCCGTCGGTGCCGCCATCCAGGTGGCCGTCATGGTGCTGATCCTGGTCGTCGTCATCGTCCTCATAATCCGCAACCGCCGCTGGCGGCGGGCAAGCATGGCCGGACCACCGCACCCACCACACGGGACGCCACCCCAGCCACACGGAGCGCCGCACCCACCGGGGCCGTACCATCCCCACCAGGGGTATCAGCGACCTCCACCATACGCGCAGCCTTCCGGACGACCGGCTCCACCGCCGACGGGTCCGCCCCCATGGCAGGGCCTGCCACCGTCTCCTCCACCGCCACCGCGCGACTGAACGGATACGGAGAGCCGGGGCTCGCAGGCCGTACGGCCGAGCGACCGGGCCGGCGCCAGGGCCATACGGAGACCCCGGCCGCGTCACGGCGCCGGAGCCGTCGACCAGAGACCCGCACCGGCGAGTGCCGACAGCCCGGCAACCGCCCGGCACGCGTTGGTCACTCGTCGGGCCGAGTTTCCCGACCCGTGGCTTTGCGGGAAGCCGCGAGGAACGCGACCAGACCGACACCGAGAAGGACGGCGGGCAGCAACATCACCGCGCCCACGGCCCACAGACCGCTGTCGTCCGACTGCGACGTTCCCGCAGATCAGCAGGTACAGCAGGCGCAAACCGCGATGATCACCAGTTCTGGCTGTCTGGCGGGCCGCGGATGATGCGGTGGATGGTGGAGCATCCGACGCTGTACTCGGTGGCGAGGTCCGCCAGGGATACCTCGCCCTCGGCGTAGCGGCGCCGGCTCGGGCAGCTTGGGCAGCTTGCCCTTGAGCTTGCCGTTCTTCTGCCACAGCCTCGGGGTTCCAGTGGGGCTGGGCGCACGTGCGAAGGTGGGGTGTGCCTCACCTTGTTTTGGGGCGCCTCGGCCATGTCACCGGGCCAGTCGTGATCTCTACCGTGAGCGCATGACAAACCGAACGAAACGGCCGGTCAGATCGGTGCCGGTCCGCTCCGCATATCGGGTGAAGACCTTGCCGGTTGCCCTGTCGGCCCTGTCCGCGCTCCTGGGCCTGGCTGTACTGCCGGTAGCGGCCCAGGCCGCCCCAGCCCTCACCTGGAGGGCCTGCCCTTCCGGCCAGGGCCCGGCGGAGATGGAATGCACCGCGATCGAGGTTCCGGTGGACTGGTCCACGCCGGGTAAGGCCACGATCAAGCTGGACCTCGCTCGGCTGCCCGCCACCGAGCCGTCGCTCCGCCTCGGCAGCGTTCTCGTCGTGCCCGACGGCGGTCCGGGGATCCAAGGCGTCCTTTCCTCGGCCCCGGAGTCGTTCACGAAGTTGCGCCGGCACTTTGATGTCGTCGGCTACAACCCGCGCACCAGCGCGGCAGGGCGCTATCTGCCGCCCTCGTGCGGGGTTCCCGGGCTGCCACTCAACGACCCGCGTGACCGCGCCGCGTACGAGGCCCAGGCTGCCACCCTGGAACGCCTGGTCGATCGGTGCCGCCAGGACGACACGACTGCTCTGGCCGACCACCTGGACTCGGACTCGGTGGCCAGGGACATGGAGGCGATCCGCATCGCCCTCGGCCAGGACAGGCTCAGCATGCTGGCCTTCTCCTACGGCGGGGTTCCGGCCGCCGCGTACGCGCGGCTTTACCCTGGGCACGTCCGAGCAGTGGTTTTCGACAGCACGCCCGACGCGACGGTGGGCTGGCGCGGTATGGAACGCGTGCAGCTGCGCACCACCGAGGCGGCGTTCAAGCGCTTCACCACCTGGTGTGCCGGTGACGACGCGTGCGCCCTGCGGGGGCGGAACGTGCGTAAGCTCTGGCGCGAGCTGGTCAAGAGCACCGGCCGCAGGCCCGTCACGTATGCCTCCGCCCGGCTGGGCGAGATCAGACTGACCGATTTGCACCTCAAGGCGCTGGCCCGGATGGTCCTCCCCGTTCCGGAGAGGTCACCGGAGTTCGCCGGCGCGCTGCTCAAGGCGAGTAAGGGCGACTTCGCCTGGTTCGGCGAGCAGATCCTGGGCCTCTCCGCGAGCTGGAGCTCGCCGGGCGCGGCGGCGACCCGGTGCCCGGATGGCCTGGTCAGACTGGGGTACGAGGCGCTCGTCAGCGACCGCCGTTACAGCGAGCGGATCTCCCGCGACTTCGGCGGCGGGGTGGGCACCGGGCTGGAGGCCCTGGCCTGCTCCGGTTGGCGGCACCGGCCGGTGAACCCGCCGCGCCCCTTGCCGGCCGGACTGCCTTCGGTACTGGGACTCGGCGGCGATCGTGACTTTCCGGTCACCGAGCTCCTGGTGAGCAGGATCCCAGGCTCGGTCGCCGTCCGCTATGACGGCCCCGTTCACGTCGTCTACCTGCGGGCGAAGGACCCGTGCGTGACGGGGTACGCCGACCGGTATCTGACGAAGCTGACGTTGGCCCCCGCAGGCACTCTCTGCTCGCCCCGGTAGTCGATGCCACGGCAGAAAAGACGCCCGCATCCAGCCGGGACCGCCACACGCCACCGCCGCTGACGGCCCCCGCCTTTTGCGAGAAGATGATCCCATGCAGATCCGGATCGAGGCCTTCGACCTGCCAGGCCGCACCTGCGCCACCGCCCCTGGCTTCCCCGGCTACACCGGCATCCACGTCGCGGTCCAACGCCGAAACCAGCGAGAAGAGCTGCTCGACCCGCAGCCCGGCGACGTCGCGTCGGCGACCTGGACGCTGGAGTGCACCGCGACCACCACCCCGTCCGGCATCGATCTCAAAGGTCCCCATATCCAGGGCCACCCCGAAGGCCGGTTCATCTACCTGTCATGGGGCACCGTGGAGGAGGCCGGCACCTTCACCCTGTTCCGGCGAGCCAAGCTGATGCTCGACGCCGTCGACCCGACCACCGCCAAGGCCGCCACGCGCTCCGGGCTGCTGCTGGCCCGTCTTCGCCTCACCGATGCCAAGAACCAGCCGCTGTGTGCCGCGGTCAGGCCACCGCTCGTCGAATGGATCGCCGGGCAAGCACGTTGATCTCCCGCCGCGGCCGCAGAGCATCATGTGGCTCCGTGCCGGCCCTCCACTCGGGTCCGGGTGACCAGGCCACAGCCTCTCGTCGGCCACCTCGCGGGACCGTGACATCGCGCTCGTACGTATCAATGACGCACAGCCCTGTTCTCCCCCGGACCCCAGGAGTCCGCCATGACCTGCACCAGAGGTGACCTGAGAGCGTTGATCCCGCTGCTTGGCATCATCCTTGCCGCCGCGGCGTCCGCCTGCGCCTCGGACGTACGGAGACCACCCACGGGGTCGGCGTCCACCGGGCCGACACCCGCGCCGACCAGGATCGGGCCGCAGCCGGGCACTCTGCGAAAAGACCTGCCGTGCCCGGTCACCAGACCCGCCGACCGCCCCGCCCCGCCACCTCCCGAGGCGATTCGCTGGAACTCCGGAAACGACGGCCTCTACGGTGGTGGCGGCCTGTGGGTGGCGTTGCCCACCTCCGACTCGCGCGCCACCCGCTGGCCGGACGGCAAACACCATCTGAAGATGGGATGGTGGCGAGCGTTCGACGGCCGGTTGAAACTGGGTGCCACCTCTCTCCGGACCGGCGAGACCGTGACGGAGGAACTCTCATCCGGCTACGGGACACGCGGCTTTCAGGCAAGCACCGTGGGTTTCCCCCATCCAGGCTGCTGGCTGGTCACCGGCTCGCTCGGCGCCACCGAGGTGAACTTCGTCGTTGACGTCAAATTTGAGAGCTGATCGTGAAGCCGTCCCGCGTCGGGGTAGGAGCGCGGGCATGGCGCGGCGGCCCTTTCCGTCTCACCAAACGGATCCCCCGCCGCGCTCCTTCCAGCTGCTCTGCTTCCGCGACCGGTAACAGGTCAGCGGGCGCGCGCCGGTGACGTGCGCCAGATGTAGAGGACAGTTGTCAGGGCCATCAGGACGGTCAGCACCACCAGTGTGGCGTTGAACCCGAAGCTCCGCAGCAGCAGGACGCCGGCCCAGGCACCGAGGACGAGCGCGACGATCTCCCCGGCGCGACGGCGGGCACGCGTGTGCCTGCCGGTGCCGAGAACCGAATCGGCCGCCAAATTGGCCAACGTGCCGGTCACCACGGTCGTACTGATGTCGGGGATCTTGAGACGGCGCACGACGGTGTTCCGCCCGCCCATGGCGACTCCCAGGGCGACGATCAGCGGGTAGCGGCCGGCCTGGGTGGTGGGCAGGAGGAACGAGCCCACCGTGGTGATGCCGAACAGGCTGGTCTCCATGGCCATGGCGAGGATCAGCCTGCGGCGGACGTTCGGAACCCTCTCGACCAGCTGCCCGGCCAGCCCGGCCCCGAGGAAGAATCCCATGACGGCAATGGCCGTCGCGACGAGCGGGAACTTGGACGGGTCGCCCGCGGCGAAGCCGAGAATGAGCAGGTTTCCGGTCATGTTCGCCATGAACACCTGGCCGATGCCCACGTAGCTGATCGCGTCCACGAGTCCGCTGATGACGGTCAGACCGGCCAGCGGCACGTCGGATGGCCGGTCGTTCTTCACCTCTGGCACGGCGGATGGCGGATCAGCCCGGTGGTGAGTCCGTGGACTCCGAGGCCACGCGTCGAAGGGGCCGGGCCCGAGGCGTCGGCGATCCCTGTCACGGTGCCCACCCGCGGCCGGGTGTGACCTCCCCTGGACGGCATAGTCGAACCTCTCGTTACAGGTACCCGCGTCAGATGCCTCTGAGCAGACACTCTTCACCAGAGGTGGATGAGGATGGCCATACCGAAACCCGGGCTCGCCGCATTTTGACAAGCATTTTCGAGTGCCCCCGAAAAGCAATATACGGCCATATGGGCTTTTCTCATGAGTTTTTGATGCTGAGGCGCAGGGAGGGAACTCTCATCACCGCGCCGCCCGGCGTGCTTGAGGTCGTGGCTCTCCGTCAGGCCGGCGGCGGCCCGTCAGGCCCGGTCGCGCGCAGCTGCCAGCGGCCGTGGTGGGCGGTGAGCTGAACCCGGGCCAGCGGCGGGACGTCGACGCGCCAGAACGAGGCGGGAGGCGCGGCGAGCACGTTCACCAGCGCGGCCCGGATGACCGCGGCGTGCGTCACCGCGACCGCGCGACCGTGGAAGGAATCCCGCCACAGGCCCGCCAGCCAGTCGCCGGTCCGCTCGATCAGATCCACGATCGACTCCCCGCCGTGCGGCCTGGCGGCGGGATCGGTGAGCCAGTCCTGGATCGCCTCGGGTTCGGCGGCCTGAACCTCGGCGAGCCCGCGGCCGCGCCAGCGCCCGTAGTCGCAGTCGCGCAGCGCGGGCTCGATCGACGGGTCCAGTCCGAGCGCCGCCGCGGTCTCCCTGGCCGCGGCGGCGGGGCTGCACCAGGCCGTCGCCGCGGACTCCCACCCGTTCCCTGCCGCGTGTCCGCCTCGTTCGGTGAGCGGTTCGTCGGCCGGGAAGGACGCCCGGGAGAGCGCGACGGTGGGACCATGACAGACCAAGATCAAACGGATCGTCACGTGGCGGCTCCGAATGGTGAGCGGGGGACGGCGTCTGTGGATGCCTCTGGTTTCCTTCCGGCCCATGGACGGAACCGGACTCGCATCGTACGTTGTCATCAACCTGACTACGACGGCGAGCGGAATCGGTCGGATCTGAGCCGGCATGCCACTGTGAACGTACCGTTGCGGCCTTCTGGACCACGTCTGCGCATCGTCGTAGCCTCCCAACGATCGGGACGTGGCATTCCCGAAGGAGACGATTCCATGGCACAGGCTGCCGTACCCATCCCTCAGCCCCTCCAGATCCCCCTCCGCGAGGTCCTCCCCTGGGCGATCTTCGGTGCGGTGCTGTCGCTCCTTCTCCTCTACTTCGTCGGAGCCGAGCAGGGGGTGTTCTCCGTGTTCGGCGGTCAGTTCGTCCACGAGTTCGTCCACGACGGCCGGCATCTCCTCGGCTTCCCCTGTCACTGACCAGCAGACGGGACGTGCTATGACGATGCGCGCACTGCTGCTGCGCGGAATGCTCGTCGGGCTCGCATCGGCCGCCCTCGCCCTGCTGTTCGCCTGGATCTTCGGCGAGCCCCAGGTGAGCCTGGCCATCGCGTTCGAGGGACATCACGCGCACGAGGCGGCGGCCGCCGAGCCGGAAATAGTCTCACGTATCGTTCAGCAGACCTCAGGTCTGGCCGTCGCGATCGGCCTGTTCGGAGTGGCGATCGGCGGGTTGTTCGCCCTCGCCTACGGACGGATCGGCGGGTTCGGCGTCCGCGCCACCTCGGTGTTGGTGGCCGGCGGCGGATTCGTCACCGTCGTGCTGGTGCCGTTCCTGATCTACCCCGCCAATCCGCCCTCGGTGGGCGTGGGTGACACCATCGGCGCCCGCACCGGCCTGTACTTCGCGGTGATCGCCATCTCGGTGGCGATCGTGATCGCCTCGGTGCAGGTGGGGCGCCGTCTGGCGGTGCGACTGGGCAACTGGAACGCCACGCTGGTGGCCGGTGCCGTCTTCGTCGCGCTCGTCACCGTCACCTATCTGGTCCTACCGGAGGTCAACGAGGTCCCCGCGGACTTCCCCGCCGTGCTGCTGTGGCGGTTCCGTCTCGCCTCCCTCGGCACCCAGATCGTTCTCTGGTCCGCCCTCGGACTGGTGTTCGGCGCCCTCACGGAACGCAGCCTGGTCGCCCGGCCACGAAACGACCGGGCGACAGCGACGGCCGACACCGGCTGACCTGTATTCCGCACCCCCGCCACGAACCCCCGGCCCACAGCAACATCCCAACGCGGCTTGGCCGCCCGGCCGCGAAACGACCGGGCGACAGCGACAGCCGACACCGGCTGATCCGAGCCTGTGCCCGTACCCATGCCCGTGTCCGGTCCCGGACACGGGCACATCCGTACCGCGTACTGCCATCGGAACCCCGAGGCCACTGCTGGTCCAAGCGTTGTTCCTGCGCGGGCCGGAGCGGGACGTGTCCCCGCCGGTGCGGGAACACGTCCGTTGGACACCGCCCAAGGAGGCCCGCGCACCACGGCCCTCCTTGGGCGGCGCCGTTCACGGGCCAGATCGGGTCAGGGGTAGCTGACCACGTTGCTCGTCCCGTAGGAGCCCACGACGGGGGTGCCCGCCTCGTTGATGGTCCGTTCGATGCCGCCGCTGCCGTTGAGGAAGACCGTGACCATGTTGTGGAAGCGAACGTCCCGGGTCTTGGGCACCTCGATCGCCCGGTCCGTGCGGATGTCCACTCCCTGGTTGAAGTAGGAGTAGACACCCAGGCCCCACGCCTCGTGGGTCCGCACCCCGCGGCCGACCTTGTACGACGCCCAGCCCTTACCGGTCGGGCTGGTCCAGGCCGCCTGGCTCGGCGGGTCGTAGGGAAGCTCGCTCTGGTAGAAGATCGTCCGGCCCCTCTCCCCGTTCCAGATCGTCTGGTACTTCTGGTAGTGCTCGACGAACAGGCCGTACGCCGTCACGTCGTCACCGTTGACCACGACGCCCGTGTCCGCCGTGTTCTGGGTCCAGCCGATCCCGTTGCCGTGGTCGCCGCGCCAGGCCCAGATGTTGTCGATGATGGTGTCGTCGCTGTTGACCACGAGGCTCGTCTTCGCCCTGCCCACCCACGGTCCGCCGATGCGGAAGAAGACGTCCTGCAGCGAGATCGGGTTCCTGGAGTGGTCCCGGTGGCTGTTGCGGTCGCCGACCTCGACGAGCGTGTCGGACTCGCGCCGCCCGGCGTCGACGAGCACACCCGCGATCCGGACGCCGTCGACGTCCTCGACGCGCAGTGCCGCGTCACCGGTGTCGGGGGCCAGGCTCGGCATGCCGAGCCCGAGCACCACGGTGTCCTTGTGCTTGACGCGCAGGGCCCGGTCGAGGTGGTAGACGCCCGGGGTGAGCAGCAGGTGCCTGCCGCGCGACAGCTCCTGGTTGATCTTCCGCGCGCTGTCGGTCGGCTTGGCGATGAAGAAGTCACGGATCGGCAGCGACGAGCCCTGCTGCCGGCCGTCGGCCCACGTCGTGCCCGAGGTGTCGCGGCGCAGGGCCGGGACGAAGACCCGGTAGGCGCCCGAGCCGTCGACGTACAGGAAGGGCTTCTCACGCGTCACCGGACTGGTGGGCAGCGTCGTGTAGGGCGGGTTGGGGAAGCCTCCCTCGGGGGCACCCACCACGCCGGAGAACACCTGGTTCCAGACCCCGTTGGTCCAGACGTCGCCGAGCACGCTGTCGCGCGTCAGCCACTGCTGCTGCGAGCCGTTGATCGTGACCCCGTCGACCTTCGAGTCGGCGATGTACCCGCCGCTGGAGAATCCGCCGTTCCCCGGCTCCAGCCAGAGGGTGCCGCGAATGTGGACCCGTCGCATCGGTGACGCCTGCGACACCGCCCACTGGTTCGACCAGTCGGTCGGCGTCACGGACAGGTTCTCGGCGGAGCGCCAGAAGTTGGTGAGCGCGGAGATGCCCGCCGCCGAGGTCGGATCGGGCTGGCCGACGACCCGTACCGCGCCGTGGATGTCGACGTCGTCCGGCGACTGGCCGAGGCCGGCGACGGTCGTGTAGTAGCCGAGCTTCGCGTTGACGTCGTAGCGGCCGGGCTTGAAGAGCACGGCGTAGCGGTCCGTGCCCATCTCGTTGTTCTCCTGCCGGGTGAAGATCTCGTCGAGCTTGGCCTGGATCTGGGGGGCGGGCGTCGACGGGTCGTACACGAAGACGTTGGGCCCGAAGTCCGGCTCCCCGCCCGGGTGCGCGGCGGCGGGGCCCGCCACGGACACCAGGCCGGTGGCGGCGAGCGCCGCCGCCGAGGCGGCCAGCGCGAGGAGACGGATTAGGGAGATGCCTCTGCGTGTACGCGAGGTCACACGCACGTCCTGGTCGCGGGCTGTTCTCATCGACCTGCCTATCGAGCACGGGCGGCATGACGACGCCGAGGCACCGAGAGAGCGCTCTCTCAGCGCCGCCACGCTTACGTCAAGCCTTAAATGAAGGGTTGACGTATTTCTATCCGGTCAACGCCGCCTCGCGCTACGGCAGCGCGGCACCTTTGTCCGCCCGCCCGGAAGCGGCCCTGCGAGAGCACAGGGCACGCTCGGCCACATCGATGTTCAAAGACCCGTCGCGAGGTATCGGTGCGCGGACGCCCCAAGGTGAGCGGCCGCAGTGCCGAGCCCGGCAGGGGCGCCGAGGGGCCGTGTCGTCGCGGGTGGGTAGCGCAGCTCGGACTCGTCGTAGCGGCGGGTCTTCATGTGCCAGAGCAGGACGCCCGCCATCCAGTCCTGCAGCTCCGCCACGTATCCGTTGAGTGTTTCCCGAGCCTCCCCGTCGAGGTCGAAGTCGTCGAACAGAGCCGGGATCTCGGTGGCGACGGTGTGCTCGAACTGCCGCATTCGAGACGTCATCAGGTCGTTGACGATGTCGACCGCCTGTCGCAGGTCGCAGTTGAGGAAGTCCTGCACGACCAGCACGCAGTTGTGCAGCTCGCCTTCGAACTGGATCTCCTTCTGGTAGGAGCAGAGGTCGTTGACCAGGCAGGCGTAGTCGGCGGCCGAGTCGTCCAGCCCGCGCATCGTCCGGGTGTTGTAGACCTCGGGCGGCACCGACCGGCCGTGGGCCAGCCGGGACAGGCTCATGGTGAGGTCGGAGCCGAAGGTCTTGCGGCGCATCTCGATGTAGTCGACCGGGTCGGGAACCCGGTTCTGGATGTGGTTGGCCAGCTCCCACAGCCAGCTCTCCGTCATGTCCTCGACGGCCCGGCGGAACTCGGCACGCGCGCTCTCCGACATGGGGGTCGCCGTACGGAACCACAGGTCGGCCAGGCCACGCTCGATCGGGTTGGCCGGCGGCGGGGTGGCGGAGAGGTCGAGCGGCATGAACGCCGACAGCCGCTCGTTGAACACCTTCGCGCCGAGCATGTCACGCCGGGGTCCGAACACCACCGGGAAGTAGTCGTCGGCGTAGGTCCCCCAGGTGAGCCAGAACGTCGAGATGTCCAGCTCGGGGCCGGGCGCGTCCGGGTTGATCGCCCCGGCACAGATGGCGAAGTCGTAGCCGTCGAGTTTGCGCTCGGTCCAGATGGCCAGCCCGGGGAAGCCGGGTAGCTGCTCGAACATCCCCATCTCGCGCGCCCACTCCACCGCGTGGCGGCGGGCGCTGTCCAGGTTGGGGTTCATCCTGGCCGGGTACGGCATGTAGATCTCGGGCAGCGGCACCGGCCCCACCTTCTGCAGGGGGACGTGGAGGTGGCTCCTGATCCCCCCCGGGCCGGTGATGCCGGGCGCCAGCCTGATGCGCGCCGCCGAGGTGCCCAGGCCGGCGGGACCGCCGAGGAGGGCCGGGGCGACCGGGGAGGTCCGCGAGGCGCCGTTCATGTAGCGGCTGGAGCGCATGTGCCACTCATGGCCCCCCGACTGCCAGTCCTGGAGCCCCTTGACGTACGCGAGGACGTCGATGCGGGACTTCAGGTCCAGGCCGTGCTCCTCGAAGAGGGCCGGCAACTCGGTGAGGGCGGTGTTCTCGAACTGGTGCAGCCTGGAGGTGATCAGGTCGTTGACCGCGTCGGCCGCCTGCTGGGTGTCGTAGCCCAGGAAGCGCTCGAAGACCAGCACCCCGTTGCTGAGCTCGCCCTCGTCGCCGACCTCCCGTTCGTAGGAGAAGAGGTCGTTGCGCAGGTGCACCCCGTCGGCGAAGGTGTCCCTCAGCACGCGCATCGGCCTGCTGGCGGCGACGGCGGCCGGGACCTCCGCGCCCGCGGCGTGCTCCACCAGGTTGGCCGACCAGGGGGCACCGCCGACCTTACGCCGCATCTCGATGTACTCGATCGGGTTGGCGACGCGTCCGGCGTTGATGTTGGCGAGCTCCCAGAGGGACTCGTCGAGGAGGTTCCTGGTGCTCTCGACGAACCGGGCCCGCCAGTCGGCGGACATGGCCGGGATGGTGCGGGCCCACAGGTCGGCCAGGCCGCGCTCCACCGGGTTCTCCGGCTCGGGAGCGGGCCCGGTGGGGTGCACCGGCATGAAGGCCGCCAGCCGGTCGAGGTATTCCTTGGCCCCGGCCAGGTCGCCGCTGCGCTTGAAGGCCTCCAGGAAGTGGTCGTCGAAGAAGAACACCCACACGTACCAGTCGGTGATGAGGTCGAGCTCACCGGCGGGCGCGTCGGGGTGGGTGTAGGCGCAGAGCAGGCCGTAGTCCATCGCCTCCAGCCTGTCCTCGTCCCAGATGCCGAGGTCGGGATCGAGGATGCCCATGTCGTGCGCCCAGGCCCTGGTGTGCTCGCGCGCGGTCTCCACGTGGGGGTTCAGCCTGGCCGGATACGGCAGGTAGAAGTCAGGGAGCTCGAAGGGTTGCATGTTCCGTCCTTCCGTATCCGACTTCGACGTCCTCGGGAGCGCCCTGGGCATCGGGCGTCGGGAGCACGGCGAATCGATGAGGCGGCTCCCCTTTCCGGAAGCCACGACAGGCAGAACGTTACGCAATGACCACGGAGAGTGAAAGGGATTATCGCGAATACGCCATGGCACGGTCAGGACATCCGGCGCCCGCCGACCGGTGCTCCCGGCGACCCGGGCGCGACGCACCGGCTGCGAGGTCACGGAGCTGGTCGGCGAACGCGAGCGCCTGCTCCGGTGTCATCCGGGGCTCGGTGCCGACGTAGAAGACCACGATGTCCCCGCTCGGGGACGTCGTGGCGGTGAACGGGAGAGACGGGTGGATAACCATGATGGGGTCATCCTTGCCTGCCCCACCGACAATTCGCAGGTCCTTTTACGCCGGCCTCCTCGTCGCGTGAACCAAATACACGTACCCGATGCCGCCGATCGACGCCCGTCAACGCTGTGAGATAAGTTGTCGTCCACATGTCGAATGAGCTGACGTGGGAAAACGGAGGCTGGCGATGGCAGGGGACGAGGCGAGCGTCACCGCCGCCGACATCGCGCGGATGGCGGGCGTCGGCCGCGCGGCCGTGAGCAACTGGCGGCGACGGCACGAGGACTTCCCCGAGCCCGTGGGCGGGACGGCGACCAGCCCGACCTTCTCACTCGGCGCCGTCGAGGCGTGGCTGCTCCAGCAGGGCAAGGTGGCCGAGCTCCCGCTACGCGAGCGCGTCTGGCAGCAGGTCCGCGCCGCCGGCGACGACCTCAGGCTCGGCGAGGTCGTCGCCGAGGCCGCCGAGCTCCTGCTCGGCCAGGGCCGGCCCCGCACCGTCCCGGCCCCCGCATGGGAGCTGATCAGGCGGTACGCCGAGGAGGAGGGCGGCCCCCGGGCCATCCGCTTCCTGCTGGACCGCTACGCCGACGTCCACTCGCGCCGCCTGGCCGAGACGCCCGCCGAGATCGCGGACTTCATGGCCCACCTGGCGGGGCCCGACGCCCAATCCGTCCTCGACCCCGCCTGCGGTCTCGGCGTCCTCCTCGCCGCGGCGGCCCCGGGGCGGCGCGCGTACGGGCAGGAGTACGACGACTCCCTCGCCCGGCTGGCGCAGTCACGCCTGGCGCTGGCCGGAGCGGGTGACGAGACGCCGGCGGCCGGCCGGAAGCGGGCGGGCGGCAGGGCGAAGGCGGGCGGTGCGCCGGAGACCGGTGGCGAGGTCAGGACGGGCGACTCGCTGCGCCATGACGCCTGGCCCGACCTGACCGTCGACGCCGTGGTGTGCCATCCCCCGTTCAACGAGCGCCACTGGGGATACGACGAGCTGACGAGCGACCCGCGCTGGGAGTACGGGCTGCCGCCCAAGATGGAGTCGGAGCTGGCCTGGGTCCAGCACGCGCTCGCCCACCTGGCGCCGGGTGGCGTCGCGGTGCTGCTGATGCCCGCGATCGCCGCCAACCGCCGCTCGGGCCGCCGCATCCGCAGCAACCTGCTGCGCCGCGGGACCCTGCGGGCCGTCATCGGCCTCCCCCCGAAGGTCGCGTCGGGTGGCACCGCGCTGCCCGTGCACATCTGGGTGCTGCGCAAGCCCACCGCCGACGACCGCACCCCCTCCCGCGTCCTGATGGCCGAGGCCGACCTGGGAAACCTCGACGCGGTGGCCGAGCGGTGGCACGAGTTCCGCGCGGACCCCGACCTCGACGTCGACAGGCCGGGCGAGAGCCGGACGGTCCCGATCATCGAGCTGGTCGACGAGGACGTCGACGTCACCCCTTCCCGGTATCTCGGCACCGAGGAGCAGGTCTCCGCGGAGGGTTATCTCCTGCTCCGCGAGCGCCTGGCCGAGCGGCTCGGGCGGCTGGCCACCCTCGTCCCCGAGGCCGTCCCCGGCACCGGTCAGGAGTTGCCGTCCGTCACGCTGGCGGAACTGGAGCGGATCGGGGCGCTGGCCGTCTGGCAGGCGGGGCGCTTCGAGATCGACGGCTCGGGCGATCCGGTGCTGACCGACCGGCATGTCCTGGACGGGGGCGCGGTGGAGACGCGCACCCGCCCCGAGGGCCGGGTCAGGATCGAGCCCGGAGACGTGGTCGCCGCCATCGGCACCGGCGGCCTGGCCACCCGGGTGATCGAGGAGACCGGCCTGCTGCTCGGCCCCCGGCTCGTCCTGCTGCGCCCCGACCCCGACCGGCTGGACCCGTTCTTCCTCGCGGGCTTCGTCCGGGCGCTCTCCCCGGGCGCCACGACCGGCACCCAGTCGGGCTCCACCCGCTTCGACCCGCGCCGCGCCCAGGTGCCGCGCCTCTCGGTCGAGGAGCAGCGAAGGTACGGCGACACCTTCCGCGGGATCTTCACTTTCGAGGCCGAACTCCGGGAGCTGACCACCTCGGGCCAGACCGCCGCCACCGCCCTGACCCATGCCCTCGCCGCCGGAACCCTCGCTCCCCCGGCCTGAGGTGTCCTTCCGTACGGGCGGGCACGACCTGGCCCTGCCCAGTCGATGGCTGATAGCTGCGGGATCGACACAGCCGAGGCCGGCGCGTTGCCGACGCCGACCATGGAGGAGATCACCCGTCGATCGCCCAGGCCGTCCGGCACCTCTCGAGACGCCGCCCGAACCCTGGCCGTCCTCGGCCTCATGTGATCAACAATCCTCAACCGACTTTGCCGGAGCCCTGGCATGCCGACGCTCCCCATATCGAAGGGGGCGATGGAGTGTCCTTCTCCCATTGACGGTGAGTTCGCGGGGCTGGGCACGGAACTGGCGCGTCGTCATGCTTCGAGCGTAGATCGCCAGACAGACAGTGGTTGTGATCGCCGTGGGAGGAGGACGCATTGGCGCAGGACACGCAGGTCATGCCACCGATCGAGAGTTCGACCGTGCCTTGCGGCCTGTCGTCGGTGAGGGGAGACATCACCTGCTCCTTTCGCTCGTCATGCCAGAGGTCAGTGGTTGTGATCGCCGTGGGAGGCGGACGCCGATGGGGTGGCCGTCGGTGTCGGGCTTGCGGTGGTGGCCGGTGTGGGGAGTTCACCGGTGTGGGCGGTGAAGGCGGCGGTGCGCACGGCTCCCTCGTG
>NZ_JBEXGU010000200.1:0-15402 GCF_040607515.1 Streptosporangium sp. NPDC005286
TCAGCCTGCCGCTCTGGAATCCGTGGGAGCAGACACGCCCGAGGGTGGGCACGAAACGGCTCACGGACACCGCCGCCAGGCGGTACCTGGTGTTCGACCTGGGCGAGGGGAGATCGAGCGGACCGGCACCCGGTCTGCTCGGCGTCACCCCGAGGACGCTTCGGTGTCCGAGGGAGCGAACCGTGAGGTTCACCCGGCCGTGTTCGTCCTGGACAGGCACGGCCACCCGCTCGACCCCTGCCATCCCGCCCGTGCCCGCCGCCTGCTGGCGGCCGGGCGAGCCGTGGTGGCCCGTCGCACTCCGTTCGTCATCCGCCTCAAGGACCGGTCGGTTGCCGACTCCACCGTGGCAGGCGTGCAGGTCGGTATCGACCCCGGCTCCAAGCACACCGGCCTGGCCGTGTTCACCGGCCATGAGGGGAGCCGGACCGGACGGTATGCGATCCAGCTCGACCACCGGGGCGCGCTGATCCGCGACAGGCTCGCCTCGCGGGCCGCGCTGCGCCGGGGCCGCCGGGGGCGGAACCTGCGCTACCGCGCCCCCCGGTTCCTCAACCGCACCAAACCGCAGGGGTGGCTGGCGCCGTCGCTGCGACACCGCGTCGACACCACCATGTCGTGGATGGTGCGGCTGGCCCGGTGGGCGCCCGTGGTCGCCGTGCACGTGGAGAAGGTCTCCTTCGACACCCACGTCCTCTCGGCGGGCAAGCCGTTGGAAGGCGTTGAGTATCAGCAGGGCACCCTCGCCGGGTACGAGGTCCGCGAATACCTGCTGGCCAAGTGGGGGCGCACCTGCGCCTACTGCGGCGCGAGCGGTGTACCGCTCAACCTTGACCACATCCACCCCCGCAGCCGGGGCGGCTCCGACCGGATCAGTAACCTCGCCCTGGCCTGCGTCCGGTGTAACCAGGCCAAGAACGCCACCCCGGTGGAGGAGTTCCTCAAGGACAAGCCCGCCCTCCTGGCGAGGATCCTCCGGCAGGCGAAGGCTCCGCTGCGGGACGCCGCCGCCGTCAACGCCACCCGGTGGGCGCTGTGGCGGGCGCTGGAATCAACGGGTCTCCCGATCCGCGTCGCGTCCGGTGGTCGTACGAAGTGGAACCGGTCGCGTACCGGCGCGCCGAAGTCGCATACGTTGGACGCGGTGCACGTCGGCGAACTGGAGAGCGTGACCGCCTGGCCGTCCACGGTCCTGGTGGTTGCGGCGACCGGGCGCGGCACCTACGCCCGCACCACTCCCGACCGGTACGGGTTCCCCCGTCTTGTCCGGCCACGGAGCAAACTGCGCCACGGCTTCCAGACCGGCGACCTGGTCCGGGCGAACGTCCCGGCGGGCAAGAAGGCCGGGGTTCACGTCGGGCGGGTCCTGGTCCGCTCCTCCGGTTCGTTCGACATCACCACCCGGCACGGTCGCATCACCGGGATCAACCATCGGCATGTCCGTCATCTTCAGCGCGCGGACGGCTACGGCTACACGACCCGGAAAGAAGCCGATCGAAATGATTGACCGGTCAGGGCACGCTCGGGCCTTGGCGGCCCTCCCGCTCCCAATTCCTCCCCGGCCTGAAGGCTGGAGCATCCTCGGGAGGTTCTGGTGAAACCACCCCCCTTCGAATACCACGCCCCCCGCTCCCTCGGCGAGGCGCTCGACGCCCTCGCCGGGGCCGGGGAGCACGGCAAGGTGCTTGCCGGGGGGCAGAGCCTGATCCCGCTGCTGAACATGCGGCTGGTCGCCCCCGCGCACCTGGTCGACATCAACCGGCTGGCCGAACTGGCGGCCGTGGACGTCGAGCCTGGCGGAGTGCGGGTCGGCGCCCTGGCCAGGCACGCGGCGGTGGAACGCTCCGAGGAGGTCGCCGCGGCCCAGCCGCTGCTGCGCCAGGCGCTCCGGCTGGTGGCCCACCCGGTGATCCGCAACCGGGGCACCGTGGTCGGCAGCCTGGCCCACGCCGACCCCGCCGCCGAACTACCGGCCGTGCTCGCCCTGCTGAGGGGCTCGGTACGGCTGGCCCGGCCGGGCGCCGTCAGGGACGTGGCCGCCGAGGACTTCTTCACCGGCCCCCTGGAGTCGGCGATCGACCCGGGCGAGCTGGCCGTCTCCGCGTTCTTCCCCGTCCCGCCCCCGCGCTCGGGCACCGCGTTCCGCGAGGTCGCCCGGCGGCACGGCGACTACGCCCTGGCCGGGATCGCGGCACTGGTCGCACTGGACGACGATCTGAGGATCACCTCGGCCACGGTGGCGTGCGTGAGCCTCGGTCCCGTCCCGGTGCTCGTCGACGTCACCGAGGCCGTCGGTCACCGGCCGCCGGACTCGGCGGACTGGGCCTCGGCGGCCCGCGCCGTGCAGGACGAGATCGAGCCGGAGGCAGACATCCACGCGACCGCCGCCTACCGGCGGCACCTCGCCGGAGTCCTCACCGAGCAGGCACTCCGTGACGCCGCCAGGGAGGCCGTAGATGCATGAGATCACGCTGACCGTCAACGGGGTGGTCAGGCAGGCCTCGGTCCCGGCGCGGCGGCTGCTCTCGGACTGCCTGCGGCACGACCTCGGCCTGACCGGCACGCACGTCGGGTGCGAGCACGGGGTCTGCGGGTGCTGCACGGTGCTGCTGGACGGCGAGCCCGTCCGCTCCTGCCTGACGTTCGCGGTCACCGTGGACGGGCGCGACATCACCACGGTGGAGGGGCTCGCCGGCGAGGACGGCACGCTCTCGCCAGTACAGCGGGCCTTCGCCGAGTGCCACGGCCTGCAGTGCGGCTTCTGCACGCCCGGCTTCCTGTGCACGGTGACCGCGCTGCTGCGGGACAACCCGGCGCCGAGCGACGAGGAGGTGCTGGAGGGCATCTCCGGCAACCTGTGCCGGTGCACGGGCTACCAGAACATCGTCAAGTCCGTCCACCGCGCGGCCGAGATCATGGCGGAGGAGCCTTGAGCGGGCGCGGGGGATTCTCGGGGGAGCACGAGGACTTTCCGGGCGGTCCCGGAGGACCCTCGGGCGGGCGAGGCAGGAGACACGTCCCGGTGAGGCGATCATGACCACGAAACTGTTCGGCGAGCCGGTCAGGCGGCGCGAGGACCCCCGGCTGCTGACCGGGCGCGGCCTCTACCTCGACGACCTGGCGCCGGGGGCGCTGCAGGCGGCCTTCGTCCGCTCCCCGCACGCCCACGCCCGGATCCGCGACATCGACGTCTCGGCCGCCATCGAGGTCGAGGGGCTGGTGGCGATCTACACCTGGGAGGATCTGCCGGGCGCGCTCGCCGAGCCGCTGCCGCTGCTCATCCCGCATCCGGCGCTGACCCACGGCCGCACCGCGTACCCGCTGGCCCGCGAGATCGTCAGGCACGTCGGCGAGCCCGTCGTGATGGTCGTCGCCCGTGACCGCTACCTCGCCGAGGACGCCTGCGCGCTCATCGAGGTCGACTACGAGATCCTCAAGCCGGTGGTCGGGGTGGAGGAGGCCACGCAGTCCGCCCAGCTCGTGCACGCCGACGTGCCGGGCAACGTCGGCGCGCATCTGGTCCAGGAGGTGCCCTCGGCCGCCGGGCTCGGCGCGCGCGAGGCCATCGACGCCGCGCCGCACACGCTGGCCTTCCGGCTCGACATCGAGCGCAGCGCGTCCATGCCGCTGGAGGGGCGCGGCGTGCACGCCCGCTGGGACGCCGACGACCGCTCGCTGCGCGTCCACTCCAGCACCCAGACCTCCACCAGCGTCCGGATGGCCATCGCGGCCAAGCTCGGCCTGCCGCTGCCGAAGGTCGAGGTGGTCGCCCCGGACGTGGGCGGCGGTTTCGGGGTGAAGATCATGCACCCCTGGCCGGAGGAGATCCTGGTCCCGTGGGCGGCGATCACGCTCGGCCGGGAGGTCAAGTGGACCGAGGACCGGCGCGAGCACTTCATCTCCTCCGCGCACGAGCGCGCCCAGGTGCAGTCGGTCCGGGTCGGCTTCGACGACGAGGGCAGGATCCTGGGCCTGGACGTCGAGATCCTGCACGACCACGGCGCCTACACGCCGTACGGGATCATCGTGCCGATCATCACCTCCACCCAGCTCCTCGGCCCGTACCGGATCGGCGCCTATCGGGTCGAGTTCTCCTCGATCTACACCAACACCGTGCAGGTCACCCCGTACCGGGGGGCGGGCCGCCCGCAGGCGGTCTTCTGCATGGAGCGGACCATGGACCACATCGCCGAGCACCTGGGGGCCGACCGCACCGCGGTGCGCGCGGCCAACTTCATCCAGCCCGACGAGTTCCCCTACGACCAGGGCCTGATCTTCCAGGACGGCCGCCCGCTGATCTACGACAGCGGCGACTACCCGGAGTCGCTGCGGCTGCTCAAGGAGCTGATCGGCTGGGACGACTTCCCCGGGCTGAAGGCCCGCGCCGCCGCCGAGGGGCGCGCGATCGGGATCGGGATCGGCTGCTACGTCGAGGGCACCGGCGTCGGCCCGTACGAGGGCGGGCACGTCCAGATCACCTCGGACGGCCGGGTGCACGTCTCCACCGGGCTCACCTCCCAGGGCCAGGGGCACGAGACGGTGTTCGCGCAGATCGCCGCGGCCGAGCTGGGCGTGCCGCTGGAACGGGTCTCGGTGGTCACCGGGGACACCCGAAGGTTCGGCTACGCGGTCGGCACGTTCGCCTCGCGGGCCGCGGTGATGAGCGGCAACGCGATCGCCCTGGCCTGCAGGAAGGTCAGGGATAAGGCGCTGCGGATCGCCGCGGAGGCGCTGGAGGCCGACCCCCGCGACCTGGAGATCGTCGACGGGGAGGTGCGGGTGGTCGGCGCTCCCGGCACCACGATCCCGCTGGCGACGGTGGCGGTGCTGTCCAACCCGCTGCGCTACGCCTTCGACGCCGAGGCGGCCAGGGCGACCCAGTTCGCGGGCACCTCGTCCTTCGACCGGCCGCCGGTGGCCGAGGGGGAGGAGCCGGGTCTTGAGGGGCGCGACTACTACTCGCCGATCCGCTCGACCTTCGCCTCCGGCATGCACGCGGCGATCGTGGAGACCGACCCGCTGACCGCGGAGATCCGCATCCTGCGTTACGCCGTGGTGCACGACTGCGGCAACCTGATCAACCCGATGATCGTCGAGGGGCAGATCCACGGCGGGGTCGCCCAGGGCGTCGGCGGCGCCCTGTACGAGAAGATGGTCTACGACGACCACGGCCAGCTGCTGAACGCCTCGTTCATGGACTTCCTGATGCCGTACGCCACCGAGGTGCCCTTCATCGAGACCGCTCACCTGGAGACCCCGTCCCCGCTCAACCCCTTGGGCATCAAGGGAGCGGGCGAGGCGGGGGTCATCCCGGTCTCCGCGGTGATCGCCTCGGCGATCGAGGACGCCGAGGGGATCCGGATCGACCGGATGCCCATCTCCCCGTCGGACCTCTTCGACCTACGCCGCGCCGTCACCGGACGGTCCACGTCCGAAACCTGACCTTAAGGTGTGATCGACTGCGCTGCGATTGGTTGAGAACAGCGCGAAGCCCGGGGGCCTGTCGGTTCCGGCAGTAAACCCGGGCTCACTTCCGCTTCCCCTGGCAGGGGGCGGCACCACCAACCCTCCCCGGCCATCGTCGGCGAACACATCGCTTGCCGCTGAAGCCGCTCAAGTGACGGCCGGCCCCTGTCCGGCTCACCCTGGCCCGTTTGGAGGTATCGAGCCCTTCCGCGCCGGGTTCAAGTGGGACACGCGAAGACCTCGATTGATTGTTATGCGCGCTGGAGTTGGGGCGTGGTCGCCTCAGCCGTGCCGGTGTTGACGAGGTGGAGGGAGAGCGTGGAGATCCAGGCCCAGCCGATCAGCGATGCGACGGCGAACAGCAGGCTCATCAGCCCGGGGTTGGTCTGTGGCAGGACGGCGTAAATGATCCCGCTGGCCACGCTGTAGATCGCCCACCCTTTCTGCTTGCCGGTGAGGAACCGGCGGGCGAACACCAGGCTCGCTGCCAGCAGGGCAAGGCCGGCCACCACGGAGGCCACGTTGTGAAGCGCGCCGTGCCAGGAGATCACTCCGTCGGCTGACCCGGCGGGGTAGCCGCTCGCCGGGTCGGTGACGAAGATGCCCGCGAGGACCAGTGCACCGCCGAAGACTCCGATCAGTAGGGGGCCCCATTTCGCCCCGCGGCCCTGGCGCAGTGTCCGCCGCATCCCGATGGCCGCCGCGATGAACAGTGTTCCGGTGACGATGAAGTTGGCGATCTGCAGCCATCCGAGGTCTCCGGTCGCCAACTGGCTGAGCATGTGCCGGGAGAGATCGAAGCCGTCTCGGGTGAACGCCTGGGTGAACGCCACCGTGAAGAACAGCGGGGTCGCGACCGCGCCGGCGATCAGCAGTCGCTTCGTAATCGTGGTGTCAGTCATCGGACGCGGCTCATTTCGGCGTGGTAGCCGCCGCCGGGCCAGATCCAGTTCCCGGACAGGCTGTTGCCGTCGGGGCTGAACAGGGCGCGGTAGTAGGCGGGTGAGCCTTTCTCGCCGCCCCAGATGGTGAGCGTGTCGCCGTTGATCTCGTAGACGTAGTCGAGGGTTTCGCCCTGGCTGCCGTAGAACCGGGAGGTGATGTCCTCGCCCGGTTCCTCGGCGCCGAACGGTTTTTCCCGGCCGATGATCTCGATGCCGGTGATGTGCCGGCCGGCATGCTGGAGGTCGACCTCCTGCTTGAGGAAGTGACGGCCTACCAGCCAGGAGTAGGTGACCTGGCCGGTGGCCTCGCCGCTCACCTTCCAGGTGCCGGTGAGCCGGTCGAGCTCGGTCATCGCGGTGTCCTGCTTGTTCGACATGAGGACCTCTCCTGTCCGCTTCGATGCTGCTGGGTTTGTCTGTGTGACGGCACGGCGCCCGGAAAGGAATCGGTGCCCGGCTCAGCCGTGCAGAAATTCCACGAGCGCGGGCGCGAGCTTTTTGGGGGCCATGACCACGGCGCCGTGGTCGAGGCCGGGCAGGGTACGGTGTTCGGCGTCAGGCAGGATGCGGACGAGCGCTCGTGCGGCGTCGTGGAATCCGGCCGGGCTCTTGCCGCCGGTCAGTACCAGGGACGGCGCTTTCGCAGCAGACCATCGGTCGGCCTCCAGCGGCTTGCCCTGCTGGGGCTCGCCCATCACCGCGGCGTCGTAGGGCAGCGTGTGCACCAGCGCCTTGAGGTTCGACCACACACCCGGCATCAGTCGCATCATGGTCACCATGAACGCGGGCATGCCCTGTGCCTTGGTCATGAAGTACCTGACCGCGTCGCCGCGCCGGTCGGCGGCCAGCAGCGCGTCGAGATGCCGGGCGTAGTCCTTGGGCGGGCCGAAGCCGTCGTCGCCGATCACGAACGGCGGCTCGTAGAGCGCCAGTTTCTCGATGTCGAGCCCGGCCGCCGCGGCACGCAACGCCAGCACCGCCCCCGACGAGCTCCCGAACACCGACGCCGAACCCCCGGCATGGTCGATCAACGCCGCGATGTCCTCGACCTCGCGTTCGGCCGCGTACCCGGCGGCGTCGCCGCTGGCGCCCCGGCCCCGCCGGTCGTAGTTGATCACGGTGAAGTGCTGGGCGAGCAGACCGGCGAGCTTACCGGCGTCGGAGCGGTCAGCCAGCGCCGAGGACACGAGGATGACCGCAGGCCCGGCACCGAGCCGCTCGAACGCGATCTCGGTTCCGTCCCGGGAGATGACCGTCGTTTCGCCGGTGGTGGACATGATTATTTCCCCGTCTCAGGTGTCATGTGGTGTTAACGGCTGTATGACGGCGCCTGGGCGGAGAAGGAATCGGTCCGGTTTCGACTTATCGCGACCAGGGTGACGGGCACCGGTCCCGGGCTGCGCAGCACGCGCACTGGCAGGCCGGCCAGACACAGCACCGCGCCGACGCCGAAGCGCTGCCAGGTGCCGTCGATCGTCTCGAGTTCGACCTCCCGCCTTGCACCCAGACGATCGCGTCGTGCCAGGCAGCCGCGTCGTAGTCACGGACCTCACCGCAGGCCAGGACCACCTCGCGCCGCCGGAATCGCACGTTCACGACAGGACCAGGGGCAGGTCGAACGCGGCAAAGTTGCGTGGTGCGAACGATGTGATCGCGGTGATCCGGCCGCCATCGATCCGCAGCACATCCAGCACCTGGCCGCGGAACCGCCCGGTCAGGTCCTTGGTCTCGGGTGCGGTGGGGTATTCGACATAGTGCGCCACCGCGGGTTGGAGATTCGCGCCGGTGACCACGCTGCGCCAGCGCCCGTGATGCCACTCCGAGCCGGAGTCGAAGACCTGTCCGGTAAGGGCCAGCAGCGCATCCCGCCCGACCAGCCACGCCGGGTGTGGCGGCATCGTCATCTGCACGTCCTCGGCGAGCAATCCGGTGAGCGCACCCAGATCGGCTCGCTGATGCGCCTGGACGTAACGTCGCAACAGCGCGCGCTCGTCCGCGCTCGGCTCGGCCGAAGGTGCCCAGTCCTCGCGCCGCTGGGGTAGGTGCTGTTTCAGCGTCGCCCGCGCCCGCTGCAACGCGCTCTTCACCGACGCCACGCTGGTGTCCAGCAGCGCGGCCGTCTCGGTGGCGGGCCAGCCCAGCACATCCCTGGTGATCAACACGGCTCGTTGCCGGGCAGGGAGTCGCTGGATCGCCACCAAGAAGGCGAGCTCGATCGTCTCCCGCGCGACCGCCACCGACTCCGGCTCCTCGGCACCGTCGACGGTCGGCTCCAGCAGCCGATCCGGGACCGGCTGCAACCACGACACCTCGGTGGGTGGCTGCACCGGCGTGCCCGACTCGACCAGCGGCGGAACCTGGTACGGCGCGGCCCGCCGGTTGTTCCGGTCGATCAGGTCCAGGCACGCGTTCGTCGCGATCTTGTACAGCCAGGCCCGGAACGTCGACCGCCCCTCATAGGTTTCCCGGCGGCGCCATGCCCGCAGGAACGTCTCCTGAACGATGTCCTCCGCGTCGTCATAGGAGCCCAGCATCCGGTAGCAGTGCACCCGCAACTCCCAGCGGACAGGCTCGACAAGCGCTCCGAACGCCCCCTCGTCACCGGCCAGCGCGGCGCCCACCACGGCCGTGTCCTCCGCCTGACCGCCACCGCCTTGCTCCTCGACCACGACTACCGCCCCCTACGCCAACACGTGTTGATGACGATAAGACGGCCACCACCACCAGAAGGAATCGGATCTCCTGCGACCCTCGGAAGAGACCTTGGTGTTTGACCCTGTCTTCTGGCCGCTCCACGAGATTGCCGCCTACACCACAACTGACCGGCGACTCTCACCCTCAAGTAACCAGGCAACTGCCTCCGGGACATGCTCGGAAACGGCCTGAGGTTCAGCACCGCCCTTCTCGATCAGGTGGTGGAACGGCGTAATCGTCGTACCCCTCGGAGTAGGGGGATCGGGCGGCCAGCGGGCAGATCAGTCGCGATAGATCGCTGTCAGCCGGGACCGCGACGCCACCCCACAGGCGTACGGTGCCGTCACCACCGGCGCTGGCCAGGGTCCCTCCGTCAAGGCTGAAGGTCACGCCGCTGACGAACGGCAATCCATTGGAGGAGGCGGTGTGCCCGGTGAGGGGGTCGCCCAGTTGCCGGTGGGTGGTGGTGTCCCACAGACGGATGGTGCCATCGGCTCCCCCGGTCGCGAGACCGCGTCCATCGGGGCTGAAGGCCACGCCGTTGATGGAGTTGACGGCCGCTTGGTTGCGGGTGTCCTGGTGCCCGGCGAAGGGATTGCCGCGCTCCTGCCCGGTGGAGAGATCCCACAGGCGCACCACGCTCTCATCGGTGTCGGCGGTGGCGAGGGTACGCGCGTCGGCGCTCAGGGCAAGGGCGCTCACCGAGCCCTCGCGACGTGGCGGGAGAACGGTGTCGCCACTGTGGCCGGTGATGTTCCACCGGCGGACGCTTCCGTCGACTCCCGCGCTGGCGAGACCGCGCCCGTCTCGGGTGAACGCCACCTCAAGAACGCGGCCGCCGTGCCCGGTCAGCGGGGCGCCGAGCGGGCGATGGGTGGCGACGTCCCACAGGCGTACGGTGCCGTCGTCTCCGGCACTGGCCAAGGTGTGCCCGTCCGGGCTGAAGGCGACGGTCTGGACTCCTTCCCGGTGTCCGGCGAGGGTCGCGGCTTCACGGTGCGTCGCGATGTTCCACAGCCGTACGGTGCCGTCGGCTCCGGCACTGGCGAGAACGCGTCCGTCCGGGCTGAATGCCAGCCGGAGAACATGATCTTTGTGGCCGGGGAGGGGTTCGCCGCGACGTTGGTGGGCGGCGACGTCCCAGATGTGCACGATGCCATCGCTTCCTGCGCTGGCCAGGGTACGGCCGTCAGGGCTGAAGGCGACGGTCCAGGCGAACTCGGCGGCGGCGTCGAGGGGGCCACCGAGTTGGCGGTGCGCGGTGACGTCCCAGAGACGGACGGTTCCCTCGAATCCGGCACTGGCGAGAGTGCGTCCGTCCGGGCTGTAGGCCAGCCCGATGACGGCGTTCTTGTGCCCGGTGAGCGGGGCGCCGAGCTGGCGGTGAGTGGCGACGTCCCACAGGCGTACGGTGCCATCGTTTCCCGCCGTGGCCACAGTGCGTCCGTCGGGGCTGAAGAGCACCCCGTTGACGGGGTTGAATGCGGAATCGATGGCGTCCGTGTGGCCGGTGAGCGGGGCGCCGAGCGGACGACGGGTGGCGACGTCCCACAACCGTACGGCCTTGTCGGCGGCCGTGGTGGCCAATGTCTTCCCGTCCGGGCTGAAGGCGACGCCGCGGATGTCGTCCGGGTGGCCGGTGAGCGGGGTTCCGAGCGGGCGATGGGTGGCGACGTCCCACAGCCGTAGGGTCTTGTCGTCTCCGGCAGTGGCGAGGGTGTGCCCGTCCGGGCTGTAGGCGACCGCGTAGACGGGGCCCTGGTGTCCGGTGAGGGGGGCGCCGAGCTGCCGATGGGCGGATATATCCCACAAACGTATGGTTTTATCGTTTCCTGCGCTCGCGAGCGTGTGCCCATCCGGGCTGAAGGCCACCGCCCAGACGAATTCGCTGTGGCCGGTAAGGGGAGCACCGATGGGGCGATGAGTGGTGACGTTCCACAACCGTACGGTGCCGTCCAGTCCGGCGCTGGCCAATGTCTTCCCGTCCGGGCTGAAGGCGACGGAGGGGACGACATCCTGATGGCCGGTGAGCGGGGTGCCGATGGGGCGGTGGGTGGCGACGTCCCACAACCGTATGGTGCCATCGGTTTCCGAGACGGCCAGAGTCCTTCCGTCCGGGCTGTAGGCCACGGCCCACGCGGAGCCCTCGCCTACCGCGATGACGCCTCGGCCGGCGCCGGCGAGGATGTCGAGCACGCTGTAGCGCGCCTCGGGCGTACGGGCGATGCGCCAGGCGTTGGCGGCCAGCGCGGCGGACCGTACCGGATCGGCGGCCGCGATGTACTCGCTCTGTAGCGCCCGCTCGCGTGACGTGGCCTCCTGGCTCCGTGCCTCGGCGAGACGCTGCTGGGTTCTGGCGTCGTTCGCGGCGAGGACGGCCGCCCCGGCGCCTCCCAGCGAGGCGATCAGCAGGGCGATGAGGATCACCAAAGTGACCCGGCGGCGCCGTCTGGCCCGTTTCGCGGCCGCGTCACTGCTGGTCAGGAAGTCGGCGACGACCTCGTTCAGAAAGGGGTGGCGGGTCGGGCCGGAGCGCCAGCGCTCGCGGGTCCGGTCGATGGCCTCCAGGCGGGCGCCGGTGTAGAGATAGCCGGGCTCGCGTCGCTGGCGGTCCCAGCGCGCGGCGTCCTCGGAGAGTTGCTGGCCTACGAGCAGGTCGGCGCGGTCGGCGTCGATCCAGGCTCGCAGTTGCGGCCAGGCACGGATGAGGGCTTCGTGGACGATGTGGGCCCGATCCTGATCCACGGTGATCAGCCGGGCTCGGGTGAAGGTGTCGAGGATGACCCGGGCTTGATCATGTTCCGGACTGCCGGCCGCAGGGAGCAGTTCCAGCAGGGGGACCGTTCGGCGGGTGTCGTCGGTGGCCTCGCCAAGCCGGACGAGGCGCAGGAACATGCGGCGCGCGGCGTCCCGGGCCGAGGAATCGGGAGGCTCCGGCCCGCTTGGCAGCCGCTTCGCGCTGTGGGACGGCGCGGTGCCGGACGACTGCGGTGACCGGGGCACGGTGGTGAGAAGGTCTGGTGAGCGGAGGGAGTTCAGGGTCTCGTCGGCGGTGCGGGCCAGCGCCTGGGTGATTCCACCGGTCGCGCGGTAGGCCGCCAGGGTGAGGACGCCGTCCTCGCGGCGTTGCCAGGTGGCCAGCAGCGCATGGGACAGCAGCGGCAGAGGGGTGCTGTCGGTGCTGTCGCCGAGGTCGTCCAGCAGTTGTTCCACCAGGCCCTCATCGAGGGTGAGGCCGGCCAGCCGGGCCGGTTCCTCGATCACATCGCGCAACTGGTCGCGGGTCAGCGGCGGAACGACGGCCGCGTGCTCCAGCGCGTCCACGAGTCCGGGGTAGGCGGTGCAATGGCCGAAGAAGTCGGCGCGCACGCCGATCACCACGGGCACCCTGCGGGAGATCGCGACGAGTGCCCTGATGAACGATGCGCGGCGAGACTCGTCCTCGCAGAGGGTGAAAACCTCTTCGAACTGGTCAATGAGGAGAACGGTGTCCTCAGGAAGGGCGTCCCCCAGGCGATCGGGGTCGGACGGGGCTATGAGCCGTTGGTGTCCTCCACCCGTGTCCCCCAGGCGATCGGGGGCAGGTGGCGTCGCGAGCCGCTGCTTTCGTCCAGCTGCCGTGTCGCCCGTGCGATCTGGGCCGGGCCGGTTGCCTCCGGTCAGGTCGGTCACGCTTTGGAGAAGACCGCTGAAGGGATCGGCGCCAGGGGTGAGCAGCAGGCAACGTTCGGGGCCCAGCGCCGCGATCAGCCCGGCCTGCAGGACGGAGGACTTGCCTGAACCGGAGGGACCGGTGACGACGAGCGGTGCGCCTCGCTCGGAGATCACCCGATCGGCAAGGGTACGAGTGAGTGCTTCGCGGCCGAAGAAGAAGGCCGTGTCCTCGGCGCGGTAGGCGCGCAGACCTCGGTAAGGGCTGTGCTGCCCGTCATCGGGCAGTGCCGCCGGGAAGCGGTGACCGGCCGGGGTACGGTACGCGGCGTTGACCACGATCGGTCGGCCACCGTGGTCGGCGGCCTGGCGGCGGGGAACGGGCAGGCCGCGTTCGCGCAGGCCACGGGTGAGACAGCGGTGCACGTCGTCAAGACCGAGCAGGTACGGTCCGGTCGGGTCGCCTTCGGTGAGCAGGCGGATGAGCGCGCCGGTGAAAGCGGTGTGGCGATCCCCGGGCAGCGCCCAGGCCGCCTCGTCGCGGCTGGTGGAGGTCAGCAGATAGGTGTCCGGCCAGCCGGTGGCGCGTCCGGCCCAGCAGCAGTCCAGGATCACCACGCTCAGCCGGGCCCTGCTCCCTGACAGCAGGTCGGCGACTTCCGCGTACGGCAGCGCCTGGTTCCTGACCGGGCCTCGGGTGAGGTCCACCGTGGCCTGGGTGGCGAGATACAGGTGGTTGTCGGGACCGATGAGACCGTGCCCGACATACACGAAGACCAGCACGTCGGCGGCCTGCTGGGACAGGGCGTCGATCGCCGTCGCCAGCCGGGCGGGATCGTCCGGGTTCACCAGGAGCGTCAGCTGCTCGGGAGCCAGATCGGTGTGCTCGACCAGGGCGGTGGCCAGGTCGGTCGCGGCGGAGACCGCCTGGGGCACGTCGCCGATCCTCGCCTCCGCGACGTGCCGGCCAGAGCCGACGATCAGCACGCGAACGCCGGATCCGGACAGCAGGAGCTTCGGCGCGGCCTCAGCCACCGCCCGTCTCCTCCTCGGATGGGGAGGGATCCGTCTCCTCCTCGGATTCGGGTTCGGACGGGGAAGGGTCCGCCTCTTCCTCGGACGGGGAGGGGTCCGCCGCGGACCCTGCCGATCCGGATGCCGGCAATAGCGGGGGGTGGGTGTTGAGGGCGGCTTCGAGCTGGGTCCTCAGCTCCTGCACCTGCGCGGCGTTCATGGTCTTCACCCGGTTGGCGGTGACCTCCATCTCGGTGTCGGTGGCGCTCCTCCGGATCCTGATCTTGACGTCACTGGTCCGGTAGCGCAGCCAGGCGATGAGAACGCCGGCGAGCGTGGCCACCACCTCAGGCGCGTCGGCCACGATCTGGACGGCCTCCGCGACGGGCCCGAGCGTGCCTTCTGCCGGTGGGCTTTCGACGAGGTCGACCCAGCGGCGCAGCTCGGGATCCTCCCGCAGCCAGGCGTACACGTCCCGCACCTCGCTCGGCACGTCCACCAACACGAGCGCGACATCCTGCACGCCGTCTTCCACGCCGCACCTCTCCCGTTCGTGGTCCAGAGCGGGTGGGGTGACCACCGGTAATGGCGATCGTCTTTCCCCCTCGGCACGAGACCCGGGTTCTCGCCGGTGCGAGACCCACTCCGGATATCGCTTCCAACCTCCGCTTCGCTACCTGTCACAGCTGACGAAACCCGCGAAGTGCGGAGCGGCGCCGTTCTACCGGACGGCCGGCGCCTGCCGATGCCGTCTCCACTCGGCCCGGGTGAGTTCATACTCGACTTCGCCATGCCCGGAGCCCTCGATCGCCTCCGGCCAGTCCCCGGTGAAGCTCCGGACGAATGACAGGCCGGCTTTTTCCATCACGCGGCGGGATCGTGTGTTGACGGCCATGGTGTTCGCGGTCACCCGTTCCACCCCGAGATCCGTGAACCCCTTGCGGATCAGGGCTCGCGAGCCCTCCGTGGCATGGCCGGCGCCCCAGGCGGCCTTGTTCAGCCGGTAGCCGAGTTCGACCACCACGGGACTGTGGTCGGCCAGGGGCCGGAATTCGAACCAGCCCAGAAAGATCCCGGTGGCCTTCTCCTCCGCGGCCCAGTAGCCGCGGGTGCCGAAGCACGGGTGGTCATGGAGGAGCCGCGGCAGGGTCCGTGCCTGGATCACCTCGCGGCTCGTCGGCCGGCCGCCGTTGATGAAGCGCATGACGTCGGGGTCATTGTCCAGTGCGAGCAGGTGGTCGGCGTCGGCCTCGGTGAACGCGCGGAGCACGAGCCGGTCGGTCTCCAGGAAGACATGCATGCCGTAATCCTCACCACCGGCAACCGGGTCCGCCACCGGATATCGGGTCGGGGAGAGGGCGGTTCGTCCGAGGGCGGAGGAGGTGTCGGTTCCCGGCCGATGGTGAGGACAGGGAGACCGCGGGGCTGCCCCGCGCGTCGGTTTCCGTTCCGTGAGATCGCTGCCCGAGCGGTGATGCTCGGCGCGCGTGGGTCAGGTCAGGAGCGCGCGGGCCTCGGCCAGCAGGTCGCACCGCTCGCGCCGGTCACCGCCCGCGAAGCCCAGGACCGTGTGACGCGCCCCGGCGTCACGGTAGGCGGCCAGCCGCGCGGCCAGCGCCGCGCCGCGGGCGGG